>JAQGHZ010000585.1 GCA_028291485.1 Rubritepida sp.
TCGGGCTCTGTCCGCACGCCATGGCCGGCGAGGTAGAGCACGAAGGTGTCCTCCGGCCGCGCGACCTGGGCCGCCGAGGCCAGCGCGGCGAGGATATTGGCGCGCGTCGCCTCGCGGGTGGTCAGCACCGTCGAGATGACCACGCGGACTACGCCCTGGGCGCGGCTGCGCAGCGTTTCGACCACGGTGCGCGTGTCGGCGACGGCGAAGCGCAGGCTCAGTTCGGCCAGCTGATACTGATCCACGCCCACCGCCACGATGATCAGGCGCCCGGCGCCCGGCGGCGGCGCGGCCTCGCCGGGGCGGCGGAGCTCCAGCGTCGGCCCCTCGGCGAAGAGGGTGCGGTCGTCGGCATAGAGGCGGGCCGCGACCCGGTTCGGCCCGGGGTCCAGCGGGACCTCGACGGCGTTCTGGCCCGCGACGGCGACGCTGCGCACGGCGATCCGGTCGTTCACCATGACGTCGAGCGGGCCGAGGCCGAGGCCGCGGTCGGTGGTGTTGAAGGTGAGGCGCAGCGCGCTGGCGCCGGCCGGCAGCTCGGAGCCGCCCCAGGCCACGGGGGCGCAGGTCTCGCCGATCACGGCGCAGGCCTGCCCGGCCGCCAGCGCCGGCAGGCGGCCGATGCGCGCGCGCACCTCGCCCAGCTCGTTCATGCGCGTCTGGGCCAGGCGCGTGTCGCCAAGCAGGCGGGCGCGCACGGCGGCCGGGGCGTAGAGCGCGCGATAGGCCTGCTGGAAGCTCGCCCATTCGGGCGTCTGGCCGCGGCCATTGTTGAGGTGGACGCCCACCAGCTCCTGCCCGCCCTGGGGGGCGTGGTCGAAGAGCCCCTCGGGCGTCCAGGCGACCCAGCGGCGGGCATCGGCATGGACGAAGAGGGCGCCGCGCTCGCGAATGTGATCGGTGACCTCGAACCAACGGATGGTGCCGTCGCCGAGCGCCGCCACGGCCATGCCCTCTACCGCGACCACGGCCCAGACGGTGCCGGGCATGGGGAGCTGATCGAGCAGCCGGCCCGAGCGGTCGAAGAGGCGCAGATGCGTGTCGGTGCCCAGAAGGAAGGACTCCTCCTTGGGCAGGATGGCGAGGCTGCGGCTGTACTCGCCCTCGACGAGGCGCAGCGGCTGGCCGTTCAGCCGGGGCCGGTCGCGGTTCTGCCAGTCGGTGACGGCGAGGCGCTGAGCCTGTTGCCGCGCCGGCAGCAAGCCTCGCCCGTCATCCGCCGCGAGCTGGCCCGACTGCCCGTCGAAGACCAGGGGAGGCGTGCCCGGCCGCAGCATGAAGCGCACGCGCTGCCCGTCGGGGCTGGCGGCGAGCCATTCGGCGGTGTTGCGGAAGTCGCCGCCCGGCGGGCTCGGCGCCTGCACCACCGAGCCGTCGGGTGCGATGCGCCCCCAGCCGGGATCGGCGGCGGCATAGGCGAGGCCGCCCTGCGGCAGCGGCAGGAGATGCGAGATGGCGTCGCGCGCGGCGGGGATGTCGCGCGCCGGGCCCAGCCCGAAATCCGCCCAGCGCCGGATGACGAAATTCATGGCGCCCGGCGCGCCGTCCGCGCGCCGCGCATAGCCGCCGGCATAGAGCTGCACGCCGCCCCGCGCGTCCGAGGCCCAGGCCACGGCCGGCAGGCCCTCGCCCTGGAGCCAGGTGGTGTCGGGCACCAGCACGCTGCGCAGGTCGCTGGCCTGGAGGACCTCGACGCGCAGCCGGTCCTCGAAGCCGATGGCCAGCAGGGCTCCGTCCGGCGACCAGGCAAGGCCGTAGGGCCGCCCGCCCTGGACCGGCACCCGCTCGATCACCTTGCGGCCGGAGGCGTCGTAGACGCGCACCTTGCCGTCGGACGAGGTGGCGGCGAGCCGGCCGGCGCCGTCGAAGGCCACCATGCGGGCGGGACCCGTCCAGCCCGCGCTGTCCTCGGCGAGCTGGCGGCCGTTGCGCGCGTCCCAGATGCGGATGCCGGAGCGCCCGCCCAGGGCCGCCGCGATGCGCGTGCCGTCGGGCGAGACGGCGAGGTGGAAGACCGGCGCCGGCTGGTTCGGCAGCCGCGCCAGCAGCCGGCCGCTTGAGGTCTCGAAGACATAGATGGAGAAGGTGCCGTCCCGGGAGCGGCCGGTATAGCCGGCGGCGATGGCGCGCGTGCCGTCGGGCGTCAGCGTGACGGCGTAGAGCTCGCCCTCCTCGCGGTCGCCGATGGGCGGCCGCAGCACGCCGATGGGGGTGCCGTCCGGCAGGGACCAGAGGCGCAGCGTCTTGTCGTCGGAGACCGAGGCGAGGATGCGCCCCGTTGCATCGGTGGCGAGGCGGGCGACGGGCGCGATATGTGCCGCCGCCTCGATCCGCAGGATGGGCGCCTGCGGCGGTTCCTGGGCGCGCGCCGCCCCGGCGAGGGCGAGCCCTCCCGAGAATGCGAGCGCGAGGAGGCGGCGCAAGCGGGCCTCAGCCCGCGAGTTCGAAACCGCCGCCGGCGGCGGCCAGGCGCTCGGCATTGCCGACGCTCTCGCTGAAGTTGTCGCGGCGCGAGATGTTGGTCGCCGCCAGCGAGCGCACGTCGGTGCCCCCGCTCGGCGGTGTCGCGGCAGCCTGCTGGCCGCGCGGCACGGCAGGGAAGGCGTCCGCCGGGGCGTAGCCGCGGACGCCGGAGGCCGTCTCGACCTGGACGTAGCCTGCCGGGCCGGCGCGGGTCGCGACGACATCGCTGGCATTGATCTGCGCGACCTCGGCGCTGCCCGCATCGGGGCGGAATTTCAAGGCGACGGCGCGGCGCGGCGCCACGCGGACCGGCTGCGGCCGGCTGTAGCTCGCCATCACCGAGGCCTTGCCACCGGGGATCGCGCTGTCGAAGGCGGTGTCGAACTGGGCACCGCGGCCGGTGATGCTGGTGTTGATGCGCTGGGCCACCTGGATGTCGCCCTGGAAGCGGGCGCGGATCTCGGCGAGCTGGGCCGTGCCCACGTCGCGGCTGAGGCGGCCGCTCTTCACCGCGTCGCGCACGGTCTGGGCCGTGCGCAGGCGGCAATCGGTGAGCTGGTCGAAGGCGACCTGGGTGCGGTCGAGCTGGGCGTTCTCGCGCGAAAGGTCGCTGCTCATCTGGGCGAAAATGGCCTGCTGGTCGCGCGCCTGGCGCTGCAGGGCCGAGTAGTAGCCGACCGCCGCGCCGGTCGCGCCGCCCACGGCCGCGCCGATCAGCGCGCCCTGCCACCTGCCGGAGGCGAGGCCACCCACAAGGGCCCCGCCCAGGGCGCCGACGGCGGCGCCCTGCAGGATCTCCGCGCCATAATAGTCGCCGGTGCTGTCGAGGGCCACGAGGTACTGTCGGCAGACGTCCCGGCCGTCATC
>JAQGHZ010000596.1 GCA_028291485.1 Rubritepida sp.
CCCGAGGTCTATATCGTCGCCCTGCCGGCCTTCGGCATCGTCTCCGACCTGATCAGCACCCATGCGCGGCGGAACATCTTCGGCTATCGCATGATGGTCTGGGCCATCGTGGGGATCGGCGCGCTCAGCTTCGTCGTCTGGGCGCATCACATGTATGTCAGCGGCATGAACCCATATTTCGGGTTCTTCTTCGCCACGACCACGCTGATCATCGCCATCCCCACGGCCATCAAGGTCTACAACTGGCTGCTGACGCTGTGGCACGGCGACATCCATCTGAACGTGCCGATGCTTTTCGCCCTCGGCTTCATCGTGACCTTCGTGAATGGCGGGCTGACGGGGTTGTTCCTCGGCAATGTCGTCGTGGACGTGCCGCTGTCCGACACGATGTTCGTCGTCGCCCATTTCCACATGGTCATGGGCGTGGCGCCGATCATGGTGATCTTCGGCGGGATCTATCACTGGTATCCGAAGGTCACCGGCCGGCTGATGGATGTGACGCTCGGCAAGATCCACTTCTGGATCACCTTCCTCGGTGCCTACCTGATCTTCTTTCCCATGCACTACCTCGGCCTGCTCGGCATGCCCCGGCGGTATCACGAAGTCGGCGAGATGGCCTTCGTTCCCGCATCGGCCGCAACGCTGAACGCCTTCATCAGCATCATGGCCCTGGTGGTGGGCTTCGCCCAGCTCATCTTCCTGTTCAACCTGATCAGCAGCCTGTGGCGGGGCAAGGAATCCGGCGGCAATCCCTGGAACGCCGCCTCGCTGGAATGGCAGACGCCCGAAACCCCGCCGCCGCACGGCAACTGGGGCAAGGAACTGCCAGTGGTCTACCGTTGGGCCTATGACTACAGCGTCCCCGGCGCCGCTCGGGATTTCATCCCGCAGAACGAGCCCAACCCCCCGCCGACACGGGCCGCGACGGGGGAGGCGACGTGATCTTCACCTTGGCATTCCTGGCGGTGCTCATGGCAATCGCCGGCTGGTGGCTGGTGCGGAACGGGGTCGCCACCAAGCCCTGGCTGGCAACGGTGCCGGCCGTCGGCGTTCCCGCGGCCCCGGTATCTCCGGCGGTGATGGGCCTGCGCGTGTTCATCGCCGTCGCCGCGTCGCTGCTGGTGCTTCTGGTCAGCGCCTATGCCATGCGGATGGAGATGGCGGACTGGCAGCCCCCGCCGCAGCCGAGGCTGCTCTGGGTCAATACGGGCGTGCTGCTCCTCAGCAGCGCCGCGCTGCACTACGCGCGAAGCGCCGCGCGCCGGGGGCAGATCAACGCGGTCAAGGACGGGCTGGTCGCAGGCAGTGCTACCGCCGTCATCTTCCTGATCGGCCAGGTCCTGGCGTGGCGGCAGCTTGCCGCTGCCGGCTACGTTCTGAAGAGCAATCCGGCCGATGCCTTCTTCTACCTCATCACCGCGGCCCACGGGCTGCACGTCGTCGGCGGCCTGGTTGCCCTGGCCCGGGCCGGCGCCAGGCTGCGGCGCGGCGTCTCGATGGAGCAGCTGCGCCTGAGCGTGGAGCTCTGCACGACCTATTGGCACTTCCTCCTCATCGCCTGGATCGTGCTGTTCAGCATGCTCGCCTTCTCGCCCTCGTTCACCTGGCTCTACGCGATCTGCGCTGCCCCGTTCAGATAGGGTCGTCCCATGCCGGATATCTTGCCGACGCCAACCCACGCCGCCCCGACACTCAGCCCAGGCTGGCGCGGCATCGTCGCCGATTGGTCGTCGGACCAGCGGGCCTTCAAGAACGTCTCCTGGGGGAAGGCCATGATGTGGATCTTCCTCCTCAGCGACACCTTCATCTTCGGCTGCTTCCTGCTGTCCTACATGACGGTGCGCATGTCCACGACGGTGCCCTGGCCAAACCCGAGCGAGGTCTTCGCGCTGGAGATCGCCGGCACGCATATGCCCCTCATCCTGATCGCCATCATGACCTTCGTGCTGATCAGCAGCAGCGGCACGATGGCCATGGCCGTCAACTGCGGCTACCGGCGACAGCGCGTGAGAAGCGCGGTCCTGATGCTCGTGACGGCGCTGCTGGGCGCCACCTTCGTCGGCATGCAGGCCTTCGAATGGACCAAGCTGATCCATGAAGGGGTCCGCCCCTGGGAGAACCCCTGGGGCGCCGCCCAATTCGGGTCGAGCTTCTTCATGATCACGGGTTTCCACGGAACCCATGTGACCATCGGCGTGATCTTCCTGATCATCGTGGCGCGGAAGGTATGGCGAGGTGATTTCGACCAGGAGCGGCGGGGTTTCTTCACCAGCCGGAAGGGCCAATACGAGGCCGTCGAGATCATGGGCCTGTACTGGCACTTCGTGGACCTCGTCTGGGTCTTCATCTTCGCGTTTTTCTATCTCTGGTAGGAGGCGGGCATGGCCCAGATAGCGACAGCGACAGCGGTGCATGGAACATCGGCGGAAGCGCAGCAGCACCACCCCATCAGGGTCTATCTGGTGGTCTGGGGATGGCTGTTCGTGCTCAGCACCTTCTCGTACCTCGTGGATATCTTCCACCTGCAAGGGTATCTCAGGTGGTCGCTGATCCTTCTGTTCATGACGCTGAAGGCGGGGCTGATCATCGCCTTCTTCATGCACATGGCATGGGAACGGCTGACCCTGGCCTATGCCATCCTGCTGCCGCCGGTGCTGGTGCTGATCTTCGTGGCGATCATGGTGTTCGAAGCCGACTACACGCTCTTCACCCGAAAGGAGTTCCTCGGTGCTGGCTGACGCGGCTTGCATGGGGGGCCGCGTGTCGTGATGCCGGCGCGCCGGCTATCCCGCTTCAGCAACCGGACCATCATCGGCACCGGTCTTGTGCTGTGCATTGCCGTGGCTGTGGCCGCGGCCTACCTGCTGGGCTGGCTGGACAGGGCTGGCGCCCTGCCATGATCCACTCGCCTTGCGGCTGCACGACCCGCCGGTAGAGATGCCAGGTCGCATGTCCGGGCAGCGGCATCACCACCGCGAGACCGACAAAGATCGGCAGAGTGCCGATGAACAGGCTGACGGCCACGATCAGCCCCCAGACGGCCATGGTGCCGGGATTTGCGAGCCCGCCGGTGGTGAGGGCGATAAGCGACAAGCGGACACGGTGTCGCCGCAGCGGGACATCGGATAGGCTCCGGTTCAGTCGATGCGCCGCAGGCCCGCGCGGAAGCGGCTCGCATTCGCGACATATCCCTGCGCAGAGCCGAGCAGCATCGTCGCGGTTTCTGGCGCCAGCGTCCGCATCACCTTTGCGGGGCTGCCGACGATCAGGGAGAAATCAGGAAATTCCTTACCCTCGGTGACCAGCGCATTCGCGCCGACGATGCAATGCCTGCCGATGCGCGCGTGGTTCAGC
Organism: Rubritepida sp.; assembly: GCA_028291485.1. Classification (GTDB taxonomy): domain Bacteria; phylum Pseudomonadota; class Alphaproteobacteria; order Acetobacterales; family Acetobacteraceae; genus Roseococcus. Next base: position 3,355 of record JAQGHZ010000596.1, read on the forward strand.
AGGGTCGCGCCCATGCCGATCAGACTGCCATCGGCCACCGTGCATCCGTGGAGAATGGCGCGATGCCCGACCGTCACATCCGCCCCGATCGTGAGCGGTGCGCCGCGGTCGGAGTGGAGGACGGCGCCATCCTGGATATTGGTCCGCGCGCCGATGCGGATCAGTTCGTTGTCTCCCCGGATCACTGCGCCGAACCAGATGCCGACATCCTCATCCAGTTCGACGTGGCCGACGACATGCGCATCGGGCGCTACCCAGTAGCTCCCGGACTTCGGAAGGCGGGGCTCGGCGTCATTCAGGGCGTAGATCGGCATGGGACTGCTTCCTCTCGTGTCTCATCCCAATACAACGCCCCGTCGGACAAGCCGACGGGGCGTTGCACGTTTCGGGTCAATGAACGGCAGGTGATCGTCGCACCGACCGAACAGGGACGTGCGCTTCAGGCCAGGGCCGGACGGTCCATCATTGACACTCACGGGTTGTTTGTCATCTTGTAAAACAAATAATGATGCGGCCGTTTGCGTCTTCCTGCCGGTGCAGGACGGCCGCGTAACCGATAATGGCGGAGTGGAATGGACGGCGCCCCAGATCACCTGGACGGGATGAAGGACGGGGCGCTGCTGGTGGCGGGACAGTCCGTCAGCCTGCGTTCGCTGGTCGTCGAGCGCTTGCGCCTCGCCATCGTCACGGGCCGCTTCCGCCCCGGTCAGCAGCTGCGGGAACGGGAGCTCTGCGAGCTGACGGGGGTGAGCCGGCCTTCGCTTCGCGAGGCGCTGCGCCAGCTCGAAGCCGAAGGCCTGATCATCACCGCGCCGCATCGCGGACCCATGGTGACGATCCTCACCTCCGAGGAGGTGAGCCAGCTCTACGACCTGCGCCGCGTGCTGGAGACCTTCGCGGCGCGGGAGTTCGCCCGCCGCCGGCGTCCCGAGGACGTCGCGGCGCTGCAGGACGTGGTGAGGCGCCTGAACGAGGTGGAGGAGGCGGGCACGCCCCTCGCCAAGCTGGAGGTCGGGACGCTCTTCTACGGCGCCATCGCGACGGGCAGCGGAAACCCTTACCTGGCCCAATCGCTGCGCGCGCTGCACAACCGGATCGCGCTGATCCGCTTCGTGTCGCTGCACCAGCGGGAACGCACCGCGCAGAGTTTCGCCACGCTCCGCGCACTGAGCGCCGCCATCGTCGCGGGCGACGAGCGCCTCACCGATCGCCTCTGCACGGAACACCTCGAGGTCGCGGGCAAGAACGCCAGGTCCATCGTCGATGCCGGGTATCGCATCCCCGGAAGTACGGACGACACGGGGCTCGCGGCGTGACCGGCGCAGGGCGCTGGAAGGACAACGATATGGCTCAACCCATTGTCATCTGGGGCAGCGGCGCTATCGGCGGCACCATCGGCGCCTATCTCCGCCGGGCCGGACGCGACGTGCTCTTCGTGGATGTCGTGCCGGAGCATGTCCATGAGATCGCGGCGGGGCGGCTGCGGATCGAAGGGCCCGTGGACCAGTTCACCACCGGCGGACCGGCGGTGACGCCGGAGGCGATGGCGGGCCGGCACAAGCTCATCCTCCTGGCCGTGAAGGCGCACCATACGGAGGCGGCCACGCGGGCCCTCGCGCCTTTCCTCGCCGAGGATGGGGCGGTGGTTTCCTGCCAGAACGGCCTCAACGAGCTGGTCATCGCCGACATCGTCGGGCGCGACCGCACGATCGGCGCCTTCGTGAATTTCGGCGCGGACTACCAGGAGCCGGGGCGCATCCTCTATGGCGGGCGCGGGGCCGTGGTGGTGGGCGAGCTGGACGGCCGGACCACACCGCGCATCCGCGAGCTGCACGAGATCCTGAAGCTCTTCGAGCCCGATGCCGTGCTGAGCGACAACGTCTTCGGCTATCTGTGGGGCAAGGCCGGCTATGGCGGTGTCCTGAAAGCCTCGGCCCTCACCAACGACACCATCTCCGAATTCATCGCCGATCCCCGGCGCAGGCCTCTGATCATCGCGCTCGTGCAGGAGATCCTGTCCATCGCCGCCGCGGAGAAGGTGACCCCGATCGGCTTCGACAGCTTCGATCCCATCGCCTTCCTGCGGAACGACGGTCCGGCGATCGAAGCCTCGCTGGCCGGGCTCGTCCGCTACAACAACGGCACGGGCAAGCCGCGCAGCGGCATCTGGCGGGACCTGGCGGTACGCAAGCGGCAGACGGATGTCACGGCGCAGCTGGCGCCGGTCCAGGCCGCGGCGCGGCGCCACGGCATCCCCACCCCCTATGTCGACCGGCTCGTCGCCCTCATCCAGGCGGTGGAGGCGGGGCGGCGCGTGATCGGCACGGAGCTGGCCGACGAACTGGCCGACGAACTGGGCGACGAACGGGGCGGGCTCGTTCCCGCCGCCTGAGGAGAGACAAGCATGAGCACCGTGACCGAGGCCGCGCCGCGCCAGGTGGCGCTGGATGGCGTGGACAGCGCGCTGATGATGCGCCACCTGACCCATATCGCGCAGTACGTGAAGCTGAGCGGCTCGAAGGAAGAGGCGGAAAGCCTCGCCTATATCCGGGACGTGATGGACGGCTACGGCTATGCCACCACGTGGATCGAGCACGACGCCTACATCTCCCTGCCGGGTAAGGCGAGCGTGGTGGCCGATGGCCGCACGCTGACCGCCATCACCCATTCCATGTCCCACTCCTCCGCGCCTGGGGGCACGACCGGACGGCTGGTCTTTGTGGGCGAGGGCACCGACGCCGATTTCGCCAGGCAGGACCTGGCCGGCTGCATCCTGCTCGCGGAGGGGATCGCGAGCCCCGGCGTCGCGCTCCGCGCCTCGCGCGCCGGCGCGGCCGGGCAGCTGCACATCAGCCCGCACGAGCACCTGCACGAGATGTGCATCTCGCCGGTCTGGGGCAATCCGTCAGACGAGACGCTGACGGAGATGCCGACCACCGTCGTCTGCACGGTCTCGGAGGCGGACGGCACGGCGCTGCGCGAGGCGCTGGCGCGCGGCGAGGCGCCCGCCGTCACCCTGCACGCGGAGGTGGACACGGGCTGGCGCAAGACGCCGATCCTCGTCGCGGAACTCCCCGCCGATCCGGCCGCCAAGGACGAGCCCTTCGTCCTGTTCTCCGGCCATCACGACACCTGGTACTTCGGCGTGATGGACAACGGCACCGCCAACATCACCATGATGGAGGTGGCCCGCCTCTGCGCCCAATCACGCAGCACCTCGCGCGGCGCATGGAAGCGCGGCCTGCGGCTCTGCTTCTGGTCCGGTCATTCGCATGGCCGCTACTCCAGCTCCTCCTGGTATGCCGACACGCATTGGGACGAGCTGGAGCGCCGCTGCGTCGCGCATGTGAACATCGACAGCGTGGGCGCGGCGGGCGCCAGCATCCTGTCGGAGGCGCCGACGGCCACCGAGCTGACGGCGCTGGCGACCGGGGTGATCGCGAAGCAGTCGGGCCAGGCGCTCAAGGGCAAGCGCATCGGCCGCGGCGGCGACGAGAGCTTCTGGGGGATCGGCATCCCCGCCATGTTCATGGCCTTCAGCGAGCAGGTGCCGGGCAACGTGAAGATGCGCCACGCGCTCGGCTGGTGGTGGCACACGCC
>JAQGHZ010000050.1 GCA_028291485.1 Rubritepida sp.
GAGGCGCTGGGCTTCGACTACATCACCGGCATCGAGGTGGAGTTCCACCTGTTCAAGCTGCTCGACCCCAAGCTGGCCCCCGAGGATTCCGGCCAGCCCGGCACCCCGCCCGAGGTCGCGCTGCTCACCCAGGGCTACAACTACCTGACCGAGCTCCGCTACGACGAGCTCGACCCCGCGCTGGAGATCCTGCGGCGCGAGATCCAGGCACTCGGCCTGCCGCTGCGCTCCATGGAGGTCGAGTATGGGCCGAGCCAGGTGGAGTTCACGTTCCAGGCGCTGCCCGCACTGGCCTCGGCCGACCTGATGATCCTGTTCCGCTCGGCGGTGAAGCAGGTGGCGCGGCGGCACGGCTACCACGCCACCTTCATGTGCCGCCCGCGCATCCCGAACGTGATGTCGAGCGGCTGGCACCTGCACCAGTCGCTGGTGGACCGCGAGACCGGGAGGAACGTGTTCATCGGCACGGACGGCGCACTGCTCTCGCAGACGGCGCTGCACTTCCTCGGCGGCCTTCTGCACCACGCCCGCGCGGCCTCGGTCTTCGCCACGCCGACCATCAACGGATACCGCCGCTACCGGCCCTATTCGCTCGCGCCCGATCGCGCGATCTGGGCCGTGGACAATCGCGGCGTCATGGTGCGCGCGCTGGGAACGCCGGGCGACGCCGCGACGCGGCTGGAGAACCGCGTCGGCGAGCCCGCGGCCAATCCCTACCTCTATATGGCCTCGCAGCTCGCCTTCGGGCTCGATGGCCTCGCGGAGAAGCGCGACCCCGGCCCCTCCGCTGACACGCCCTACGAGGCCCAGGCGCCCATGCTGCCGCGCAGCCTCGGCGAGGCGCTGGACGCGCTGGAAGCCTCCGAGGTCGCCCGCGCCCGTTTCGGCGACGCCTTCGTCGATTACCTGATCCGCCTCAAGCGCACCGAGATCGCGCGCTTCGAGGCCGAGGTGACGGAATGGGAACACCGCGAGTATTTTGAACTCTTCTGAGACCGCGGAATCGGGCACAAGATCGGGAACGCGGCCGCAACAGGGTGGGTTCATGGATTTCCTCGAGCTTGAGGCCGTCACCAAGGAGTTTCCGTCCCGCTCGGGCCCGCCGGCCCGGGTGATGGACCGCGTCTCCTTCTCGGTCCGCGAGGGGGAGTTCATGGCGGTGCTCGGCCCCTCCGGCTGCGGCAAGTCGACGCTCCTGCAGATGGCCGCCGGCCTGCTGGCGCCCACCTCCGGCGAGGCGCGCATCGCCGGCCGCAAGGTCACGGGACCGCCGCCCGAGGCGGTCTATGTCTTCCAGCAATACACGCGCTCGCTGCTGCCCTGGCGAAACGTGCGCGACAATGTCGCCTTCGCGATCGAGCACCGCGTCGGCCGCCGCCGCGCGCGCGATGCCGCGGAGGCGCAGCTCGGCCAGGTCGGCCTCGCCGGCTTCGGCGACCATTTTCCCTGGCAGCTTTCGGGTGGCATGCAGCAGCGCGTCGCCATCGCCCGCGCGCTCACCGCCGAGCCCGCGATGCTGCTGATGGACGAGCCCTTCAGCGCCGTGGACGCGCTGACGCGGCTCGACCTCCAGGCGCTCATCCTCGACATCTGGACGCAGCGGAAGCTGACGGTGATGCTCGTCACTCATGACGTGGAGGAGGCGATCTACCTGGCCGACCGCATCGCCATGCTGACGAATCGCCCCACGACCCTCGCCGAGATGGTCGAGGTCGGGCTGCCGCGGCCGCGCGATCCCATCACCACGCGCGAGCTGCCGCGCTTCCTGGAGCTGCGCCACAACCTGCTGAGCAAGCTGCTGGCGCGCCATGCTGTCCCAGCATTTTCAAGTCAGGCGGAGCCTGACGGCTCGGAAAATGCGCCCAGCCATCAACCTGGACAGGTTGGAGGATGACGCAGTCATCCGGAAACTTGTCCAGGCGGATCCTGTCCTGGCTGCCGGGACTCGTCGTGCTCGGGCTGATCGTCGTGGGCCTGGAAGTCGCGGTGAACGCCGGCTGGATCCGCCGCGCGCTGATGCCGCCGCCGACGGTCATCGCCCTCGCCTTGTGGGACCTGCTGGTGTCAGGCGAGTTCGTGGATCCGCTGCTCGCCACGCTGCGGCTGGTCTTCACGGGCTTCGCGATCGGCAGCGTTCTCGGCATCGCGGCCGGGATTGCCATGGGCTGGTTCCCCGCCGCCTTCCGCCTGCTGGAGCCGCTGGTCGAGCTCATGCGCCCCATCCCCAAGGCCGCGCTGGTGCCGGCGCTGATGCTGTTCCTGGGCATCGGCGACACGATGAAGATCACCTCCGTCTCGCTCGCCGTGCTCTTCCCCGTTCTGATCAACACGCTGCAGGGCGTCCGCGGCACGGACCGCGTGATGCTCGACGCCGCGCGCACCCATGGCTGGGGCACGGCGCACACGCTGTGGCACCTGGTGCTGCCCTCGGCGCTGCCCTTCATCCTGGCGGGAATGCGGATCAGCCTCGGCCTCGCGCTGGTACTGGCCGTACTGGCGGAGATGCTGTCGGGCCAGGGCGGACTCGGCTTCCTGATCCTCGACATGCAGCGCAGCTT
>JAQGHZ010000621.1 GCA_028291485.1 Rubritepida sp.
TTCCTGGAACAGTCCAGCAGGTTCCTGCATCCCGTCTTCGTTGGCGATACGCTTTATGCGACGCTCACTGTTGACGAACTGACGCCCGGCCGCACGACCGGCGTGCTCGGCCTCACCTCCACGGTCCACAACCAGCAAGGCGTCCTCGTGATGGAGGGTCGCCAGCGTTACCTCCTTCGGAAACGCCCAACCGATTGACCCTCGCGCTCCCGCGCGACACCTTTCCATCAGAAATCATGGAGGGGCGGGAATGGCGAAGCAGTTGCGTGTCGCGGTGTTGGGCGCCGGCACCATGGGCCATGCGCTGGCCCTGGTCTTCGCCATGGGCGGCCACCGTGTCCGCCTGACGGATTCCGACGCTGCCACGCTCGCCCGCGCGCAAGGCCTGATGGAGAAGGCACTCGCCACGCTCGAAGAGGTCGGCGAGGCCCCCAAGGGCTGGGGCAGCGCACAGCTCGCCCAGGCCTGCACGCACCACGCCTCGCTGGAGGAATGCGTCGACGGCGCCGAACTCATCGTCGAGGCCATCGTGGAGAATCCCGAGGCCAAGACGGAACTCTACAAGCGGCTCGACGCCTGCGCGCCCGCCGATGCCATCTGGGCCAGCAACACCAGCTATCTCGACGTCTTCCCACTCATGCCGCCGGCGCGGCTGAAGCGCGCTTTGATCGCGCATTGGTACACGCCGCCCTACCTGGTCGACCTCGTGGACCTCGTGCCCAACGCCGAGACCGACGAGGCCGTGCTGCAGGAGGTGAAGTCGGTCGTCGAGGCGATGGGCAAGGTGCCCATCGTCATGCGGAAATTCATCTCGGGCTACGTCGCGAACCGAATCCAGGCTGCGGTGCAGGCCGAGGTGCAGTTCCTGATCGACAATGGCTATGCCACAGCGCAGGAGATCGACGCCGCTGTCATCCACGGCATCGGCCTGCGGCTGCAGATCATCGGCGTCATGGCCAAGGCCGACTTCACCGGGCTGCGCATGCTGCAGCACGCCTTCCGCAACGGGACCTATGTGCCGCCGCCGCCGGGCACGAGCCCCAGCATGGATGCGCTGGTGGCCAAGGGCGAGGCCGGCGTCTTCGACGGCAAGGGCTATTACGACTGGGACGGCAAGCCGCCCGCCGAGCTCTTCGAGGAGCGCGATCGCCGCCTCATCAAGCTCAAGCAGAGCCTGCGCGGCATCGGCTTCATGGCCGGCTTCGACGTGAAGGCGAACGACGCATGATCCGCTACGAGCTGAAGGGCAAGACGGCCATCGTCACGGGCGGCGCTTCGGGCATCGGCCTCGCGACGGTGCGTATGCTGGCCCGAGACGGCTGCAAGGTCGCGATCAACCATCTGGCTGACGATGCGCGCGGGCCGGAGCAGGTGGAAGCGCTGAAGGCCGAGGGGTTCGACGTGATCTCCGCCCCCGGCAATGTCGGCGACGCAGCGGACGGCCCGCGCATGATCGAGCAGGCCGTGAAGGATCTCGGTCGCCTCGACTACCTCGTGAACAATGCCGGCACGCCCGGCACGCGGACGTCCATCAAGCCGACGGAACTCGACCGTCTCACCGAGGAGCTGTGGGACGCGGTCGTTCAGGTGAACCTGCTCGGAGTGTTCCGCTGCTCCAAGGCGGCCGCGCCGCATCTGAAGAAGACGGGCGGTGCGCTTGTCTCCGTCGCCTCCATCGCCGGCCTCGATGCGCCGGGGTCGTCGATGGCCTATGGCGCGACCAAAGCCGGCGTGATCTCGCTGACGAAGAATCTGGCACGGGCGCTGGGTCCGGAGGCGCGGGCGAATGCCATCGCACCCGGCGCGGTGAACTCCACCTGGATGATCGAGTGGACGAACGAGCAGCGGTCCAGCTCCATCGACCAGGCGCTGCTGAAGCGCCGCTGTGAGCCGGAAGACCTCGCGGAGGTGATGGTCTTCCTGCTCGCCGGCGCCGCCATGGTCACGGGCCAGACCATCGTCGTGGATGGCGGCCTGACGCTGAACTAATCGACCGCGACGAAGGCTTCGATCTCCAGCAGGAAATCCGGCACGGGCAGGGCTGCGACGACGCTTGTCGTACGTGCCGGAAGATGCTCGGCCGGGAAGGCGGCCGTATAGAGCCGGTTCATCTCCGCCACATCCGTCGCGCGGACCAGCAGCACGCTGGTCTTGAGGATGCGTGTCATGTCCGCGCCCGCATCGGCCAGCACCACCTTCAGGTTCTCGATCACCTGTGCGAACTGCGCCGCGAAATCGCCGCGCGGGATGTTCCCCTTGATATCCAGCGGCCCGAGCCCGGAGACGTAGAGCGTGCCGCCATGCCGCACTGCCATCGAAAAAGGCGGAAAGGGTCGCCCGCCCGTGGGTGTCGCGTAGCGCGTGATGGTTTGCATGGTCCATGCTCCTTGTCGGACGGAAATCCTGGCCTATCCTGCCGCTTTCGCGAAGGAGGGTGGCATGGCGCAGGTGGATACCGATCGGTTTGTGAAGGACCTCAACGATCTCAGGAAGATCGGCGAGTTCAAGACCGGCGTGCACCGCCCCACCTTCTCGGAGGTCGACATGCAGAGCCGCTACTGGCTCATGGACCGCATGAAGGAATGCGGTCTCGAACCCACGATCGACGGCATCGGCAATGTCTTCGGCAAGCACCCCGGCCCAGGCCCGCATCTGCTTGTCGGCAGTCATATCGAGAGCCAGAACGAGGCCGGCTGGCTGGATGGCGCGCTGGGCGTGATGTCCGGCGTGGCGCTGGCCCGTTCCGGCCTGCCCGTGGACGTGGTCGCCTTCGCCGATGAGGAGGGCCACTACGGCAGCTTCATCGGCAGCCGCTCGCTGATCGACCTGCTGGACGACGCCGAGATCGACACGCTCACCAACCGCTACCACGGCAAACCGCTGCGCCAGGCGCTGAAGGAGGCAGGCCTCGAAGGCAAGCCGCGCCTGCGCCTGGACCCCTCCCGCTACAAGGGCTTCTTCGAGATGCATATCGAGCAGGGGACGCAGCTGGAATCGCAGGGACTGCGCTCGGGCGTCGTGACGGGCATCGTCGCCATCTGGCAGTTCCGCATCCTGGTCGAGGGCATGCAGGACCATGCCGGCGGCACCACCATGGCCGAGCGCAAGGATGCCGGCCTCACCGCCGTGCGCATGCTGGCGCGGATCGACCGGGAGTTCCCCATGCTCTGCGGTTCGCGCACGGTCTGGACCTGCGGGCGCATCGCGCTCGATCCCGGCGCGCCGTCGATCATTCCGGGCAAGGCCGAGGTGCTCTTCCAGATCCGCGACATCAGCGAGGAGGTGCTGGGGCGCCTGGAGGCCTGCCTGCGTTCCGTCGTGCAGGAGATGAACCGCACGGAGCGCACCGTCTGCACCGTCGAGGTGATGAGCAAGAGCAAGCCCGCGCCCTGCGACCCCGCGATGCAGGCGACGCTGGCCGAGGCCGCGACCAAGCACGCCAACGGCCAGTGGCAGCACATGCCGAGCGGCGCCGGCCACGACGCACAGTACATGGCGCGCGTCATGCCTTCGGCGATGCTCTTCACACCCTCGATCAACGGTATCAGCCACCATTGGGCCGAGGACACGAAGGAAGAGGATCTGGCGCTGAACATCCGCATCCTCGCCGACGCGGCGGAAGCGTTTCTTCGTGGCTGAGGTCGATACCGCGCGTTTCCTGGCCGACCTGCACGAGTTGCGGAAGATCGGCGAGTTCAGGACGGGCGTGCATCGCCCGACCTACACGCCGCAGGATATGGAAAGCCGCCGCTGGCTCATGAACCGCATGGCGGAAGTGGGCCTGGAGCCGAGCATCGATGGTATCGGCAACGTGCTCGGCCGTCATCCGGGTGAGGAGCCGCGTCTGCTCATCGGCAGCCACATCGAGACGCAGAACGAGGCGGGCTGGCTGGATGGCGCGCTGGGTGTGCTGGCCGGTCTCGCGCTGGCCCGGGCAGGGCTGCC
>JAQGHZ010000641.1 GCA_028291485.1 Rubritepida sp.
TTGCTCCATCCGGGCCGCGTAATGGGTGATGTCGGTCATGTCGTTCCTCCGGGACGCGGAGCCTAGACCCGGGTCGCTCGACGCGTCACCCTGCGGGCCGGGAGGTTCCTTATGACGAGTCCAGAAAATGCCGCCCCGTGGGCGTGGCTGCCGGAATGGGCAGCCTGCCTCCCGGCCGGGCAATCGCTGCTGATTTCGCTGGACAACCTGCCCTGGCCCCCCCTGACATGAACCTGACGCGGAGTAGTTTGCGCCCATGACCTATTCGCTTCTCGGCCGTTGCGCCCGCACGGGACAGTTCGGCGCGGCCGTGACCACCTCCAGCGTCGCCGTGGGCTCGCGCGTGCCGCATGTGGCGCCGCGCATCGGCGGCGTGCTCACCCAGCACCGCACCGATCCGCGCCTCGGGCCACGCGGGCTCGGGCTGCTGGCGAGCGGCTGCTCGGCGGAGGAGACGCTGGCCGCGCTGGTGGCCAGCACGCCGCACCACAAGTGGCGGCAGCTCGCCTGCATCGACGCCCAGGGCCGCACGGCGCATTTCCACGGCGCCGCCGTGAAGCCGGCGCTGGATGCGGTGCATGTGAAGGATTGCGTGGCGCTCGGGAACATCCTGGCGAACGACCGCGTGCCCTCCGCGATGGCCGCCGCCTTCCTCGAGAGCGAGAGCGAGCCCCTGGCCGAACGCCTGATGCGCGCCATGGAGGCCGGCGAGGCCGCCGGCGGCGAAGGCCGTCCCGTCGTCTCCGCCGCGCTGCTCGTGATGGAGCGCGAGGTCTTCCCGCTGGTCGACCTGCGCGTGGATCTCGCGCCGGAGGCCATCTCGGCGATGCGCACGCTGTGGGACGCCTATTCGCCCGAGGTCGAAACCTTCGTCATCCGGGCGGTCGATCCCGACGCCGCGCCCGGGGTCATCTGAATCCACGGAGAGTACCGCCATGACGCTGTCCCGCCGCTCCGCCCTCGCCCTGCCGGCGCTCGTCGGCACCGTCGCCCTCTCCCGTCCGGGTGCGTCCCAGGCGGGCGGCGGCGTGCTGCGCATCGCCATGAGCTCCAACCTGCGCGCGCTCGACCCCGCCAAGACGACCATCGGCGAGGAGTTCATGCACGCCGTCCTCGTCTTCAACGGGCTGACCCGCATGAAGGAGGACCAGTCGGTCGAGCCGGAGCTGGCGGAATCCTGGACCTATTCGGAGGATCTGAAGACCTGGGAATTCAAGCTGCGTCGCGGCGTGAAGTTCCACCACGGCCGCGAGATGGTGGCCGACGACGTCATCAGGACCTACCAGCGCATCCTCGATCCCGCGACCGGCGCGCCGAGCCGCAGCAACTACGACATGATCGAGAAGATGGAGGCGCCCGATCCCTATACGGTGATCTTCCGCCTCTCCTACGCCTATGGCGGCTTCGCCGACATCCTCTCCGACCGCCAGGTGAAGATCGTCCCGGCCGACAGGATCGACGAACTCGCCACCGCGCCGATCGGCACGGGTCCTTTCGTCTTCCGCAGCTATACGCCGGGCGACCGCGCCATCTATGCGCGCAACCCGAACCACTGGGAGGCCGGGCCGAAGTTCGACGGCGTGGAAATGCGCATCCTGCCCGAGATGTCCGTGCGCCTGGCCGCGCTGCAGGCCGGCGACCTCGACGTGGTGTGGGACCTGGGCCCCGAGAACATCCGCGCGCTGCGCGACGTGCGCAACGTCCGCGTGGAGAGCGTCGCGACCGCCTCCTGGGACGGCGCGATCATGAACAACAGCATGGCGCCCTTCAACGACGTGCGCGTGCGACGCGCACTGCATCTCGCGGTGCCGAAGGGCGACGTGGCCGAGGTGGTGCTCTTCGGCGAGGGCCAGCCGACGCACAGCCCCATCTCGCCCAACCATCCCTTCTTCGCGAACGACATTCCCTTCCCGGCGCGGGCGGATGTCGCCGGCGCGCGGCGCCTGCTGCGCGAGGCCGGGCACACCAACCCGATCCGCGTGCCGCTGGTCATCCCCGTGGGGCGCCCGGTGCGCGAGCGCCTGGGCGTCACGCTGCAGCAGATGGCGCGGCCCGCGGGCTTCGAGTTCGAGATCCAGCGCGTGCCCTTCGGCCGCTACTCGGCCGAGGTGGCGGGCAAGATGCCGATCTATATCGACGGCTATTTCGCGCGGCCGACGATCGACACCTCGACCTTCCCCTTCCTGCATTCGCGCGGGAGCCAGAACGAGCGGCTCTGGGTCTACAACGAGCCGAAAGTGGATGCGGCGCTGGAGGCCGCGCGGCTGACCGGCGATCCCGCCGTGCAGAAGACGCATTACATCGCGATGCAGCGCGCCATGGTGGACAATCCGCCGGGCTACATCGCCTATGCCCAGAAGTTCGCCTGCGCCTATCGCGCGGCGGTGAAGGACGTGCAGACGCATCCGATGCGCTGGTTCGACCTCAGGGCCGGCTATATCGGTTCCTGATGGCTGGCTTTCTTCTTCGGCGCTTCGCGTCCGTGGTCTTCGTGCTCTGGGCGATGACCGTGCTGGTCTTCGCCATCGTGCACATCCTGCCCGGCAGCGTGGCGCATATGATTTTGGGCGAGTACGCGACGGAGGCGGCGATCGCCGCGCTGGAGGAGCGGCTCGGGCTGAACCAGCCGCTCTACGTCCAATACTGGCACTGGTTCACCGGACTGCTGCGCGGCGATTTCGGCGTTTCGCTGACCATGGACCGGCCGGCCGCGCCGCTGATCCTGGAGTCGCTCGGAAAATCCGCGATCCTGGCCGGGATCAGCATCGTGCTGGTCGCCATCATCGGCATCGCGCTCGGCATCCATTCGGCGACGCATGTCGGCACCTGGTCGGATCGCGGGCTGACGCTGATGCAGTACTTCTTCATCGCCGTGCCCGAATTCTTCTGGTGCATCCTGGTGATCCTGTTCTTCGCCGTCTGGCTCGGCTGGCTGCCGGCGACGGGCTATTCGCCGATCTCCGAGGCCGGGATCCTGGGCTGGGCGCGGCACCTGATCCTGCCCGTGGCGACGCTGGTGCTGGGGCTGATCGCGCATATCTCGCGCCTCGTGCGCTCGTCGATGCTGGAGGCGATCGAGAGCCGCTACGTGCTCGCCGCCCGCGCCAAGGGCCTGCCGGAGCGCATCGTGCTGCGCCGGCACGCGCTGCCCAATGCGCTCCTGCCGGCCATCACGATCCTGGCGGTGGATATCGGCATCCTGATCGGCGGCATTGTGGTGGTGGAGAGCGTCTTCGCCTATCCGGGTCTCGGCCGCATGCTGATCTACGCGATCGACAACCAGGACATCCCGCTGATGATGGGCGGCATGATCGTGATCACCACGATCTACGCGCTGGCGAACCTGGTCGCGGACATCCTCTACGCGGTGCTCAATCCGCGCATCCGGGTGAGCGGATCAGCGGGATGACGCAGTACGTGAAGATCGATGAATCGCTTGCCGCCGGGCAGCGGCCAGCGTCGCGAAGCCAAGCCCGCGGAGCGGGCGCCCGGCGTCCGAGGGCGCAAAAAGGAGCCATGCCAATGCGTCGCCAAAGGCGGCCAGTTGCATGAGGATTCCCCGCACCCTGATCGTCGGCGGCATCATCGTGGCCGCCATCTGCATCCTCGCGGCCATCGGCCCCTGGATCACGCCCTTCGAGCCGGACGCCTTCGCCGTGCGCGAGCGGCTGCTGCCGCCCTCGACCGCGCATTGGTTCGGCACGGACGAGTTCGGCCGCGACGTCTTCTCGCGCGTGCTGGCCGGCGCGCACCACTCGCTGCTGATGGGCTTCGGCGCCACGGCGCTCAGCCTCACGATCGGCGTGCCGCTCGGGATGATCGCGGCCTTCCGGCGCGGCTGGACGGAGGAGGTCATCATGCGCGGCGTGGACCTCATGATCTCCATCCCGCCGGTGCTGCTGGGGCTGCTGATCCTCGCCGTCACCGATCCGGGCCTGCTGAAGACGATGATCGCGGTGGGTCTCGTCTACGTGCCGATCATGACGCGCGTCTCGCGCGCCGTGGCGCTGGGCCTGCTGGCGGAGGATTTCGTCGAGGCGGCACGCGCACGCGGCGAGGGCGCCTATCACATCCTCGCGCGCGAGATCCTGCCCAATGCCTGGCCGCCGCTGATCGTGGAGACCTCGCTGCGCATCACCTTCGCGATCCTGCTGGGATCGGCGCTGAGCTTCCTGGGTCTCGGGCCGCAGCCGCCGGACAGCGAATGGGGGTTGATGATCGCGGAGAGCCGGCCCTTCATCAGCGAGGCGCCCTGGATCGGCCTCGCGCCCGGGCTCTGCCTCTGCTTCCTGCTGATTTCCGTGAACGTGGTCGGCGAGGGTCTGCGCGACCTGCTCGACCCCCGGCTGAGGGGGCGTGGGCATGGTTGATCCGATGAGCGATTCACCACTTCTGAACATCAGGCGCATGTCGCTGACCTATGCGACGCAGCAAGGCCCCGTGCGTGCGCTGCAGGATGTGTCGCTCGCCATCCCGCGCGGCGGCGCGATGGGGCTGGTGGGCGAAAGCGGCTCCGGCAAATCCTCGGTCGTGCTGGCGATGCTGGGCCTGCTCGGCAAGGGCGCCGAGATGGTCTGCGACTCCGCGCTCTTCGACGGCGT
>JAQGHZ010000649.1 GCA_028291485.1 Rubritepida sp.
CCCGGCAGCGCCGCGACGCCCGACGAGTACTGGAAGACCGCCGGAATGTAGCGGTAGCCACCCGCCTCCATGGCCTTCGTGGTCGCTGCTGGGGAAGCCGACATCGTCGCATCGTCCTTCGGATGGAGAGCACCGGCGCCAGTTAAGCCGGGAGATGCGGCGGAAGGCCATGCCCCGCCGTCGGGGCCGGGGTGCGCCGTGCCCCCGTCGCCACAGATCGGTCTAAAAAAACATCCGGCACAATCTCCGCCTTGCGTCGGCCGCCCATCAGGTCGCATCCTCAAGAATATAATTTTTAATGTTTGACGGGCGTTACTGAGCTGGGCCGGGAGGCGGACTGCATGCGAACGTCTAGGTCGGTGTCTCCACGCTGCGGCATGGGGATCGCGGTGATGCTTCTGGCCCTCTTCGGCACCGCCGCGCTGGCGCAGGTGCCGCCGCCCGTCATTATCCCGCCCGGCGGCACGCCCAACCCGCAGCTCGCCCCGCCCAGCCTGCCCCGCGTCGGTCCCGGCCTGACGGCGCCCGGCCCCGCCCGCCCCGCCGAGGGCATCACCGGCCAGGTCGCCATCCGCGACGTCGCCTTTCTCGGCTCCACGGCCTTCACCCCCGCCGAACTCACCGCCGTCTCCGGCCCGCTGACCGGTCCCGCCGTTCCCGTCGCAAAGATCGAGGACGCGCGCGCCGCCATCGTCACCCTCTACCGCGAGCGCGGCTTCGCCTTCGTCACCGCCGACGCCACGGTCGGCCCCGATGGCACGCTGCGCTTCCAGATCGCCGAGGGCTTCATCAGCGAGGTCCGGCTGGACGGCGATGTCGGCCCCGCCGGCACCCAGGTGCTGCGCTTCCTGAACCGGCTGGTGAACGTCCAGCCGCTCGACATCGCGACGCTGGAGCGGCAGCTGCTGCTGGCGCAGGACATCCCGGGCCTGACCGTCCGCACCGTGCTGCGGCCGGCCGGGACGGCGCCGGGCGCGCTCTCACTGGTGGCACAGCTCTCGCGCCGGGCGGTGACGGGCTATGTCACGGCGGACAACCGCGGCCCGCGCTTCTCGGGGCCCGAGCAGGGCCTCGCCGCGGTGCAGTTCAACTCCTTCACCTCGATGGGCGAGCAAACGGAGCTGGCGCTCTTCTACGCCCGCGCCACGACGCAGATCTTCGGCCAGGCAAGCTGGCGCGGCTATATCGGCGGCTCCGGCCTGCAGGTGCGGCTCTATGCCGGCCATGGCACCTCCAACCCCTCGGGCGTGCTGCGCAGCCTCGGCTTCGAGGGCGAATCCACCGTGGCCGGCGCCTCGCTGACCTATCCGGTGATCCGCCGGCGCTCGCAGACGCTGAACCTGATCGGCGCCTTCGACACGATCGACAGCGACACCTGGGTGGACGGCACCAACGGCCAGCGCGCGCGCCTCTCGCAGGACAGCCTGCGCATGCTGCGCGCCGGCGCCGACTGGACCACCTTCGACCTCTTCGCCGGCGAGACCCGTCCCGCCACCAATTTCGTGAGCCTGCGCCTCTCGCAGGGCGTCGGCGGCTCGCTCGGCCGCAACCCCGCGCGCCTTGGCTCGACCGGCGACTTCACCAAGCTCAGCGGCGAGGCGACCCGGACCCAGGCCCTGTTCTCGCCCTGGTCGGGCGCCCTGATCTCGCTCCAGGGCACGGTCGCCGGCCAATGGTCCAACGACATCCTGCCGCTGGCCGAGAAGTTCTATCTGGGCGGCAACCGGCTGGGCCGCGGCTTCTATGCCGGCGAGGTGACGGGTGACAACGCCATCGCCGTCTCGGGCGAGGTGCAGCTCTCCACTAGGCACGAGCTCAACGCCTTCGGCGTCGGGCTGCGGCTGGCGCCGACCTACTATATCTTCACCGATGCCGGCTGGACCTTCGAAAACCAGGCGTCTGATCCGGACCGCCGGCTCCAGTCGTTCGGCTTCGGCCTGCGGATGCAGGTGAACGAGCGCTTCGAGGCGCAGTTCGAGGGCGTCAGGCGCCTCACCCGCCAGCCCCAGGGCCCGGCCGTCCCGGCGCTGCACGAGGACGCGTTCTTCTGGCGCGTGCTCGCGCGTTTCTGATGGAGGACAGGATCCCATGATAGCCACCTCCCCGAATCTTCGCACCGCGCTGCTGGCCGGCACTGCGCTCATCTTCCCAGTGGTGGCGCAGGCCCAGCCCGCGCCGAATGCGCGGCCCCAGGGCGGCGCGGTCGTCGCCGGCTCCGCGACGATCGGCGGCGATGCCGGACGCACCGTCATCAACCAGTCCACCGACCGCGCGGCGATCGACTGGCAGAGCTTCGACATCGGCCGGAACCAGGCCGTGCAGTTCCAGCAGCCGGGCAGCACCTCCGTCACGCTGAACCGGGTGATCTCGTCGAACCCCTCGCAGATCGCCGGGCAGATCACCGCCAACGGGCAGGTCGCGATCGTCAACCAGTCGGGCGTGATCTTCTACCAGGGCTCGACGGTGAATGCGGCCGGACTCGTGGTCTCCACGGCCAACATCACCAACGAGGCCTTCATGCGCGGCGGGCGCATGAACTTCGACCAGCCGGGCCGCCCCGACGCGCGCATCGAGAACAACGGCACCATCACCGTGCGCGAGGCCGGCCTCGCCGCGCTGGTGGCGCCGCAGGTGGCGAACCACGGCGTGATCCGCGCCCGCATGGGCCGCGTTGTGCTGGCCGGCGCCGAGACCTCGGTGGTGGACCTGCACGGCGACGGGCTGCTCTCGCTCGAGGTCACCTCGCCCGTCCGGCAGGCGCCCACGAACGGCCAGGCGCTGGTCACCAACACCGGCACCGTGACGGCGACCGGCGGCACCGTGGTGCTGACCGCCTCGGCGGTGGACGGCATCGTGCAGGATCTCGTGCGTGCCGGCGGCCGCATCGCCGCGAACACCGATCCCGCGACCGGCCGCACCGGCCGCGTGGTGGTGACGGGCAATGGCGGCGCCGTGCGCATCGAGGGCACGGTGAGCGCCGAGGGCCGTGCCGCGGGCACGACGGGCGGCGACATCCAGATCCTCGGCGACCGGACGCTGGTGGCCGGGACCGCGCAGGTGAACGCCTCGGGCCGGGCGGGCGGCGGCAGCATCGCCATCGGCGTGACGCCCGATGGCACGGCCAACCGCCGCCTCTCGCAGCGCGCCGGCATATCGCGCGGGGCCGTGGTGCGCGCCGACGCCACCGAGCGCGGCAATGGCGGCACGGTGCTGCTCAACTCCACCGACTTCACGGCCCATGCCGGCGCGATCTCGGCCCGGGGCGGGCCGCAGGGCGGCAATGGCGGCTTCGTCGAGGTCTCCGGCCAGCAGGGGCTCACCATCACCGGGACGGTCAACGTCCTGGGCGGGCCGGGCGGCCAGAACGGCACCTTCCTCATCGACCCGACCAACCTCTCCATCGTGAACGGGACCGGGCCCGACGACGGCCTCGCGACGGACGGGCAGGTCCTCTTCGGTGAAGGAAGTGGCAACGCGACCATCGGGACCAACGTCCTGAACGGCTTCGCCGGCGATCTCGTGCTCCAGGCGACGAACAACCTCACCGTATTCGGCAATCTGCTGCCGCAGCTGAACCTGTCCATGTCGGCTGGCAATACCCTCACCGTGGCCGCTGGCGGGTCGATCGTGGCGAACAGCGGCGCCGTCAACCTGACCGCTTTGAATTTCGTCTTCAACGGCCCCGTCACCTCGACGGGCGGCCAGATCTTCCTGAGCGCCGCCGGCTTCGGCGCGACCGTTACGCAGAGCGCTGCCGGCATCCTCACGGCCAATTCCCTCGGGCTGAACAACCCCGGCAGCTTCACCAGCGTGAATCTCGGCGCGGACAACGTGCTGAATGTCTTCAATTCGCAGAACACCCAGCTCGGACCGGTGTTCCTCCGCAACATCGGCTCGCTGCGCGTCACGGGAACCGTCGGCAGCACGTCCAACTCGGCCGTCCGCATCGATGTGGTGGGCGGCGACCTCACCATTGCGGGCATGGTGGGCGGCGACGGCGCCGGCTTCGACGGCGTCCAGGCCCTGCTGCGGGCCTCGGGGAACCTCGTGGTCGAGTCGGGCGGCAGCGTCGTAGGGCCGGCCATCCGCATGCAGGCCGGCTTCAATTTCGGCACGAATGCGCCGGACCCGGCCGCCGCCGGCGGCATCCAGCTCGCAGGGTTCGTCGGC
>JAQGHZ010000441.1 GCA_028291485.1 Rubritepida sp.
GGGCGGCCCGTCCAATGTCTTGCCAGGCTTGGTCGAGGCGAGGCCGAAATCAGCATACAGTAGTGTTGCGGGATGACCCGAGTATGCCATGCTGGGAGGGAACCAATCTGCTGTTCCCAGCAAGACGCAAAGCGAAGGCTCCATGATCATCTCACGCCAACGGCGCCTGCTGATGTGCTTAGCCTTACCTTTGCTTGCTGCCTGTGAGACGCCGCAGAGCAGCGATGCACCGGCGCCCGCGCGAGTGAGCGGACCCTCTGAGCCCGCCCCTATGCCGTCCGGAGCCACGGACGATTACGATCGTGCGCGGCGCGCCAGCCGCACGGCGGCTCCGACCGGCCCCGATGCCATGCCGGGCTTCGCTCCGCTCCAGCGCACCGGTACCGACATCATGATGGCGCCAATCCCGCAGCCGATGCCGCGCTGACGCGCTGCGCAGGGCCCTCAGCGGCCCTGTCTCGTGACGGCGAAGGCTTGTCGTTGAGATGCCTGCTTCGAATCACGCTTTTCTCAAAGCCAGCGTGACCCCACCCAGAACCAGCACCATCGCCAAGCCTTCCCGCCACCCCAGCGGCTCCCCCAGCATCAAACTGGCGGAGATCACCCCAATCAGCGGCACCAGCAGCGTCCCCATCGACGCCACCGCCGGCGGCAGCCGCCGCAACGTCTCGAACCAAGCCACGTAGCAGAGTCCCATCGGCACCAGCGTCATGTAGACCAGCACCGTCCATCCGCTCGCGGACAGCGCCGCCCACCGCGGCGCCTCGAAAACAAACCCGAAGACCAGCATCGGCAAACACCCCAGCCCCACCTGCCACGCCGCCGAGGCCAGCGGCGAGATCGGCAGCGGCTTGCGGTTCAGCACCGTCCCCAGCGCGAAGAGAACCGCCGCCGCCAGCGCGAATCCCACGCCCGGCAGCCGCTCCGGCCCCAGCGCGAAACCCTGCCCGCCCAGCAACACGCCGATCCCGGAAAACCCCAGCACCAGCGCGCAGACCTGCCGCACCCCCGGCCGCACGCCGAGGATCGGCCAGGCGAGCAGCGTCGCCCAAAGCGTCATGCTGTAGATGAGCAGCGCGCCCTCCGAGACGCGCAGCCACACCATGCAGAGCGTGCCGAAGCCCATCCAGGCGAAGACATTGGTGAAGCTCGCGAAGAGCAGCCGCGGCACTGCTTCGCGCGGCACCCGCAGCGTCTCGCCGGCGCGCCAGGCCAGCGCCGCCAGGATCAGCCCGGCCGCCACCCCCGCCACCCCGCGCGAGGCCAGCGGCGGCCATTCGCGCAGCAGGATCTTCATACCGGGCCAGTTCAGCGCCCAGCCCGTCGTGGTCACGACGAGAAGGAGGAGGCCGAGCCTGCGGGCCTGGGGCGAGGCGTCGGACATGTCTGCCCCAGGATAGGCCGGCTTTACTGAAAGACGATCCCCGCCTCGCGCACGATCCCCTTCACCACCTCGCGTTCCGCCGCGACGCGCGCCGCGAAGGCTTCCGGCTGCGCCTCCGTCGCCTCGCTGCCGATCGCGGCCATGCGCTCACGCACGGCGGCATCGCCGGTCGCGTGGTTGCAGGCGTCGGCGAGCCTGCGCAGGATTGCCGGCGGCGTCCCGGCCCGGGCGAAGACGCCGGTCCAGCTCGTCACGTCGAAGCCGGGAAAGCCGCTCTCGGCGATGGTGGGGATGCTGCGGTCGCCGCGCCGGATGCCGCTCGTCACCGCCAGAGCCTTGGCCTGGCCCGTCTGCAGGATCGGCGCCAGCGAATTGTAGCTGAGGATGCCCATGCTCAGCGTCCCCGCCGCCATGTCGCGCGAGACGTCGGCACCGCCGCGATAGGAGACGTGCTCGAACTGGACGCCCGCCCGCGTGGCCAGCAACGCGCCGGCGAGGTGTCCGATGCTGCCGATCCCCGGCGTGCCATAGGCCAGCGGCTGGCCGCTGGCGCGCGCGGCGGCGAGGAAGCCCGCGAGGTCCGACACGCCCATCCGCGGCGTCACCGCCAGCACATAGGGCTGCTCGGCGACGACGCCGACCGGCGCGAAGGCCGTCTCGTAGTCGAAGGGCAGCGAGCGGACCGCCAGCGGGACGATGAGGAAGGCCGCCGCGTCGAAGAGCAGCGTATAGCCGTCGGGCGCCGAGGCCGCGACGAGGCCCGCGCCGATCGAGCCGCCGGCGCCGGTCCGGTTCTCGATCACCACGGGCTGGCCGAGCGCCTCGCTCATGCGCGGCTGCATGACGCGGGCGATGGTGTCCGCCTGGCCGCCGGCCGCATAGGGCAGGATCACGCGGATGGGGCGGTTGGGGTAATCCCTGGCGTCGCCCTGTGCGGCGGCGTGGCGCAGGGCGGGCGCGGCGAGAAGCGCAGACAGCGCCAGTCTTCGTGGCAGCATGGTGTTTCTTCCCCCCCCTCGTTTCAGGGGCGAATCTAAGCCTTCGCGAGGCGACCCACCAGTCGTCCCGAAACGCACTCCAGGCTGGCACCGCGTGTTGGTCGTTTGTCGGGCGGCCGGGCGATGGGTCTATGCTGCGCTGCATGATCTCCCACACACATCTCGGCACCGCCGATGTGGATCGTGCGGTCGCCTTCTACGGGCCGCTTCTGGCGGAACTCGGCCTGGTGCTGAAGTTCTGGGAGGACGACTGGGCCGGCTGGATGCGGGACGGTGTGGCGCGGCCGCTCTTCCTCGTCGGAAGGCCCTTCGACGGCGGCCCGCCCACGCCCGGCAATGGCGCGATGGTCGCCCTGCTGGCGCAGGACCGTGCGACCGTGGACCGCTGCCACGCCCTCGCGCTCGCGAATGGCGGCACCGATGAGGGCGCGCCCG
This sequence comes from Rubritepida sp., assembly GCA_028291485.1. GTDB lineage: Bacteria > Pseudomonadota > Alphaproteobacteria > Acetobacterales > Acetobacteraceae > Roseococcus. The sequence continues at coordinate 2,818 of JAQGHZ010000441.1, forward strand.
ACCTGCGGCCTCATTACCATCCGCATTATTACGCCGCCTATTTCCGCGATCCCGATGGCAACAAGCTATGCATCTGCTGCCATGATCCGGCCGAGGCTTGATGCGAGCGCATTGCAACTCATCTCCGCCTGAGCCACCCTTGCATCAAGGAACGGAGAACACCCCACATGGCCGATTACCCCAACGTCCAGCTCCACATCGCCGGCGAGTGGCGCGATGCCGAAGGCGGCAGGCGCATCGAGGTGCTCAACCCCGCGAATGAAGATGTGGTGGGCACCGTCGCCCATGCCTCCATCAAGGATCTGGACGCGGCGCTGGAAGCCGCCGAGCGCGGTTTCGCCAAGTGGCGCAAGGTCAGCGCCTATGAGCGCGCCAAGCTGATGCGCAAGGCCGGCGACCTGCTGCGCAGCCGCGCCGACGCCATCGCCCGCCTGATGACGCTGGAGCAGGGCAAGCCGCTCGACCAGTCCAAGATGGAGGTGCTCGCGGGCGCCGACGTCATCGACTGGTTCGCCGAGGAATCCCGCCGCACCTACGGCCAGGTGATCCCGGCCCGCGGCGAGGGCATCTACCAGCTCGCCATCAAGGAGCCGATCGGCCCCGTGGCGGCCTTCACGCCCTGGAACTTCCCGATCAACCAGGTGGTGCGCAAGCTCTCGGCGGCGCTGGCGGCGGGCTGCTCCATCATCGTGAAGGCGCCGGAAGAGACGCCGGCCTCGCCGGCCGAGCTCATCAAGTGCTTCCTGGACGCGGGCGTTCCCGGCGACGTGATCGGCCTCGTCTACGGCGTGCCGAGCGAGATCAGCTCCTACCTCATCGCCCATCCGACGATCCGCAAGGTCACGTTCACCGGCTCGACCCCGGTGGGCAAGATGCTGGCGGCGATGGCGGGCCAGCACATGAAGCGCGTCACCATGGAGCTCGGCGGCCACGCGCCGGCGATGGTCTTCGACGACGCCGATGTGGAGCTCGCGGCCAAGACGCTGGCCATGGCGAAGTTCCGCAATGCCGGCCAGGTCTGCGTGAGCCCCACGCGCTTCCTGGTGCAGGAGAAGGTGTACGACCAGTTCGTCTCCAGCTTCACCGCGCATGCCAAGTCGATCAAGGTCGGCGACGGCCTGGTCGAGGGCACGGGCATGGGCCCGATGGCCAATGAGCGCCGCGTGCCGGTGATGGAGACGCTGATCGCCGACGCGCGCAGCAAGGGTGCCGAGATCACCACGGGCGGCAACCGCATCGGCAACAAGGGCTACTTCTTCGAGCCGACGGTCGTGGCCGGCGCCACCACCGACATGCGCGCGATGAACGAGGAGCCCTTCGGCCCGGTGGCGCTGATGCGCTCCTTCAAGACGACGGACGAGGTGATATCAGAGGCGAACCGGCTGCCCTTCGGCCTCGCCAGCTACGCCTTCACGACATCAGGCAAGACGGCGCAGACGCTGGCGGCGGGCGTGGAGGTCGGCATGATGACGATCAACCATCTCGGCCTGGCGCTGCCCGAGGTTCCCTTCGGCGGCGTGCGCGACAGCGGCTACGGCACCGAGGGCGGGTCGGAGGCGATCGACGCCTATCTGAACACGAA
>JAQGHZ010000681.1 GCA_028291485.1 Rubritepida sp.
AAGGATCAACATCATCCGCATCAAACCCGTCAAAGGCGGAACCCCTCTTTGTTCAGCGGGCGCCGGGCCGAACGGGACCCACCCGGTCGCCCTTCTATCGTGTCTGCCACGCGTCAACAAATCTTACAAAACGCGGGCATTGCCCGCTTTCGTGCGGCAGGATCGCCCGCAGACCAGAACCTCACCGGATCATCCATGAAGCACCGCGCCATCCTCGTCACGGGCGCCTCGCGCGGGCTTGGCGCCGCTTTGGCGCTGCGCTTCGCGGCGCCTGGCGTCACGCTGCATCTCGTCGCGCGCGATCCGGTGGGCCTGGCCCGGACGGCGGAGGCCTGCGCCGCCCGAGGGGCAGCGGCTCACACCGCCGCGCTCGACGTGAGGGACGCCGCGCCGTTGGCCGCACAGCTCCTGGCCTGGGACGATGCCGTGCCGTTCGACCTCGTGATCGCCAATGCCGGCGTGACCGGCGGCACGCCTGATGGCGGCGGGCTGGAGGACTGGGCCACCGCCGACCGCGTGCTGGGGGTGAACCTGCTCGGCGCCGTCAACACCGTGGCGCCGCTGTTGCCGCGGCTCGTCGCGCGGCGCGCGGGACGGCTGGCCTTCATCGCCTCCGTCGCGGCCTTCCGCGGGTTGCCGGACAGCCCGGCCTATTGCGCCTCCAAGGCCGGCCTCTGGGCCTATGGCGAGAGCCTGCGGGCGCGGCTCGCACCGGAGGGCGTGGGCGTCACGGTCTGCGCGCCCGGCTTTTTCGCGAGCGATATGAGCCGGCAGTTCAGCGGCCGCCATCCCTTCGAGCTGAGCGCGGAGGCGATGGCAGAGCGGTTGGCCCACGCGATCGAGGCGGGGCGCGGGCGTGCCGTCGTCCCGCGCCGGATGGGCTACCCCCTCCGGCTGCTGGAGCTGATGCCGTCGCGGTGGGCGGACCTGGCCACGCGCCGCTTCCGCTTCACCGTCTCGGATTAAGGGTGAAGCATGCAGAACCGCTACGTCGGAGACATCGGAGACTACGTGAAGCTGGCGCTGCTTCGCGCGCTTCTCCCCGGTCGATCCTTGGGCGTCGCGTGGTGGCTGTATCCTGACGGGAATCACAATTCTGATGGCCGGCACATCGGCTATCTCGATCAGCCCTTGCTCTGGCGCAGTCTAGATCCGCCTCTATTCGACCACCTCAAGGCCATCGTCGCATCCGGTACGCGCCAAGTAGCTGCGCTCGAACAGGAAGCCTTGCTGCCCGGCGCCAGATTTTTCAGCGAGCCGATACCTAACGGGGGTTTGCGCTCCCTGCGTAGGGAAGCACGCGTGGCTTGGTTCGAACGACTGCAACACGCGCTTCAAGATTGCGATCTCCTCCTTCTCGATCCCGACAATGGGTTGGAAACGAAGAACTTTGACCTCGGCGCTCCCTGGGCGGGAAAAAGCGTTGCGCTTTCCGAGCTACGATCTTTGCGCCGACCTGGACGAGCCCTTATCGCCTATCATCACGAAACCCGGAGACCGGGTGGGCACGCGGCCGAGCTCGATCACTGGGGAGGGCGGCTACGGGGCGCCGACTTCTCCGAGGTTGATGCGATGCGTGCCGGAGCTTATTCGCCCCGCGCGTTCTTTCTACTCGATGCCAACCCCGAACTCCGCGATCGTGCCTCCGATCTGATCAAGCGTGGAGGCAAATCTCTGTCCTGGCACCCGAAGCTCGGCCTCCATTCAAGCGATAAGGAACTGGAAGCCGCAGTCCTGCCGGAGGAGCAGTCCCTCGACGAGGCAACGTCCACACGCCAGACGAGTAGTCTGCCTGCCGCCGCAGCGGTCACACATGATGTGCGAGACCGCGGGCGGTTCATTCAGGCAGCATTGCGCTGGTACAGGAAAGCGGCAGCTTTCGCGCGTCGCACTCCGGCAGCGGGCGAGGATTGAGTGCCAGCCTACCGATACGCCTGGGCCGCCTTCGCATAGCCCACGCGCCGCTCGGGCGGCGTGGGCCAGCGGCCCGCCACGCGCTCCAGCAGCATCTGCGCGTCCGAGGCCATCCCGGCCTCCATCGCGCAGTCGAGGAAAAGCTGCTCCAGCACGTCCTGCTGCGCGTGGCTGCCGCCGAGCTCGTAGATGCCGCCGATCGCCGGGCGCATCGCCCTGACAGCCTCGGCATGCTGGCCGCGGGCGCGGAGCAGCAACGCTTCGCAGCAGGGGAGCGCGGCGTCGCGGACGATGCGGGCGTTCTCGCCGGTATTGGCCCGACCGTAGTCGCGCATCGCCTCCAGCATGCGCTCAGCCGCGTCGAAGCGGCCGTCGGCAGTGAGCGCCATCATCCAGTGCGGCAGGGTGAAGGCGGAGAGGCAATCGCCGATGCGGCCCTCGGCCTTGTCGGCCAGCTCCAGCCAGCGCTCGCCGACGTCCACGCCCTGGCGCTCCAGCCGGAACAGCATGGAGGCGGCGTTCTGGCAGTCGATGTAGAGGTCCGGCTGCATCTGGGTGATCGGGCTGTCGAGGTCGCGGAAGCCGGTGTCGTAGAGGCGCAGCACCTCGGCGAACTCGCCGCGCTCCATGTGGAACATGGCCTGGTGCCAGGAGAGGTGGTGCAGCAGGTTGTTGCCGCCGTCGAAGTTGTGCGACAGGCCGGTGATCCAGCCGATGCCCTCGGCGCGGCGGCCCTGCATCTCCAGCACATGGGCGACGGCATGCGCGGCCCAGAGGTCGGCCGGGTCGCGGCGGATGGCCTCGCGGCCGGCGGCCTCGGCGATAACCAGGCTGCCGCATTCCTCATGGGCGAAGGCGCGGCAGGCGAGCAGCGAGCCGTAGCCCGGCACCTCGCCGTCCCAATGCGGCAAAACACGTTCGGCCGAGGCCATCATCTCCGGCGTCTTGCCCATCCAGAAGGCGGCGAAGTGGTGCAGGCGAAATGCGAGGATGTCGCGCGGATGCTCGGCGAGCAGGTGCTCCCAGATGGCGATGGCGCGGTCCTGCCCGCCCTCGGCCCAGGCGCCGAGCGCGGCCATATGCATCTGCTCGCGCGGATTGCCGCCGAAGGTGCGGGCCTGGTCCAGCGCGGCCCTGGCGGCCGGCACATGCGCCGACTTGTAGGCGAGCATGGCGAAGGCCGCCTTCATGGCGTGCAGCATGGGCGCCTCGCCATCCTGCTTCAGCGCGGCCTTGAGGCGCAGCGGCGTGTCGGCGCGGTACTTCAGGAAGCCCTCGACGGTGTGGTCGAAGGCGCGCGCGGCCTCCTCGGAGGCGAAGGTCGCGCGGTTGCCCTGGGCGTCGTGTGCCATGGTCAGACTCCGAATTCTGCG
>JAQGHZ010000701.1 GCA_028291485.1 Rubritepida sp.
TCGGCGGGAGCCGGCATGGGGGCGGGGGCGACGGTTGAGCGAAAGTCGAAGGCTATTTCGCCGACCCTATTCCGCGGCCTGGGCCCCATCCGCCGCCGGCCGCCGCACGCGCAGGCGCCGGATCCGCCGCGCATCCGCGTCGAGCACCCGGAACTCCAGCCCCGAGCTGTGCGTGAAGATCTCGCCCCGCGCCGGCACGCGGCCGGCCAGGGTCAGCACCAGCCCACCCACCGTGTCGATATCCGCGCCGCGCTCCTCGTCGGTGAGGATCGGCCCCATCTTGTCCTCGAAGGTCTCGATCTCCGTGCGCGCGTCCACCTCCAGCACGCCCTCGGCGCGCTCGATGATCTGCGGCGCGACCACCTCGTCATGCTCGTCGGCGATGTCGCCCACGATGGTCTCGACGAGATCCTCGATGGTCACCAGCCCGTCGATGCCGCCGTACTCGTCCACCACCAGCGCCATGTGGATGCGCGCCTCGCGCATGCGCAGCAGCAGGTCGAGCACGGTCACGCTCGGCACCACCAGCAGCGGCTTGCGCAGGATGGAGCGTAGGTTGAACGGCGCCTGCCGCCCCACCGCCGCGAAGATGTCCTTGATGTGGACCATGCCCAGCACGTCGTCGAGCTGGCCCTGGAAGACCGGATAGCGGCTGTGGCCCTCCCGCTGCACGGCGGCCAGCGCCTGCTCGAGCGTGAGGTCGGAGGGCAGCGCGACGATGTCGGCGCGCGGCACCATCACGTCATAGGCCGTGGCACCGCGCAGCTTCAGCACGTTGCCGAGCAGGGCGCGCTCGTGCGGGCCGAGGGTACGGGCGTCGGTCTTCAGCTCGTCCGGCGCGTCGATGAGTTCCTCGACACGGTCGCGCAGGCTCTCCTCGCGCCTGCCGAAGAGGCCGCGGATGCGGCGGATCACGTCGTGTCTGTGGGGATGGTCCGAGGGCATCAGGCGGCCCACCCGGCTTTTGCAGAGCCTGGACGCCAGGGATTGGGCAGGCCCAGCCGGTGCAGGATGCGCGCCTCGGCCCGCTCCATGGCGATCGCCTCGCCGGCGGCGAGGTGGTCGTGGCCGAGCAGGTGCAGCACGCCGTGGACGATCAGGTGGGCGTAATGCGCGACGACGCGGCGCCCCTCGGACGCCGCCTCACGCTTCACCACGCCCAGCGACAGCGCCAGGTCGCCCAGGGTCATGCTGCCATAGGGCGCGGGAAAGGAGAGGACGTTGGTCGCCTTCTCCTTGCCCCGGAATCCGCCGTTGAGCCGGCGGATCTCAGCGTCGTCGGTGAGGAGGAGCGTCAGGTGGCCGGAGGCCCCCTGGTCGGCCAGGGTGGCCTCGACGGCGCGGCGCGCGAGCGCCTCGGCACGAGGCACGGCGCCCCTCCAGCCGGGCGCCGCGAAGACGATTTCGACATCCGAAAGCCCGGCAGCGGCAAAACCACTGTCGGGCAGACTACTTCCCGGCGACATCCAAGTCCTTCCCAGCGGCGCGCCCTGTCCCCGTCTGGGGCCTGGAGGGGCGACCGCTCTCCGCACGTCCATAGGCCGTCACGATCCGGCCCACGAGCGGATGTCTTACCACATCGCGCTCGTCGAAATGCGTGAAACCAATTCCAGGGACATCACGCAAGATAGAAATCGCTTCTACCAGCCCCGACTTCTGGCCGGGGGGCAGGTCCACCTGACTCGGATCGCCGGTGATGGCCATCCGGGTGCCCTCGCCCATGCGCGTCAGAAACATCTTCATCTGGGCGGCGGTGGTGTTCTGGGCCTCGTCAAGGATCGCGAAGCAATGGGCGAGCGTCCGGCCGCGCATGAAGGCGAGCGGCGCGATCTCGATCTCGCCGGCGGCCAGCCGGCGGGCCACCTGCTCGGCCGGCAGCATGTCGTGCAGCGCGTCGTAGAGCGGGCGGAGATAGGGGTCGACCTTCTCCTTCATGTCGCCGGGCAGGAAGCCCAGCCGCTCGCCCGCCTCGACCGCCGGGCGGGAGAGCACGATCCGGTCCACCCGCCCCGCCTGAAGCAGCGCCACCCCCTGCGCCACGGCGAGGTAGGTCTTGCCCGTGCCGGCGGGGCCGACGCCGAAGACCATCTCGTGGCGCGCCAGCGTGTCCATATAGGCGGACTGCGCGGGAGTGCGGGGCGTGATGGCGCCGCGCTTTGTGCGGATCTGCGGGATGTCCTGCAGCGGCAGGCGCGGATCCTGCCCGGCCTCGCCCTCGGCCATGCGGATGGCCGCCTCGACCTCGGAGGCAGAAAGCGACTGGCCGCGCTCCAGCCCGCGCCAGAGCCCGCGCAGCACCTGTTCCGCCATGTCCGTCCGTTCGCCCGTGCCGCTAATGGTGAGACGGTTGCCGCGGCTCGCCAATCGAACCCCGCATCGCTGCTCGATCCGCGCCAGGTGCCGGTCATGCTCGCCGTAGAGCAGGGGCAAAAGGGCATTGTCCTCGAATTGCAGCGTGACGCTGCGTTGCTCGGACGGGGGCGGGGTGGGAGTCCCGGAGCGGGTGCGGAGGGCGAGGGCGTTGCTCAAGCGGCGTTCTTCTCCTGTTGCGAGGCGTGAAGCAGCTCCCCCTGAAGGGAGTAGGGTTGGCCGGCGAGAATGCGCACCGGCACGACACGGCCGACGAGGGACAAATCCCCCGCGGCATGAACGGGTTGCAGCCAGGGCGTGCGACCCGAGAGCTGTCCGGGACGACGGCCTGGCCCGGTGAGGAGCACGGGGACGGTCTGGCCCGCCTTGGAGGCGTTGAACGCGGCCTGCTGGTCCTGCAGCAGGGCCTGGACCTCCTGGAGCCGACGGTCCTTGGTGGCCTCGTCCACACGATATGGGGCGCCGGCCGCAGGCGTGCCAGGACGGGCGGAATACTTGAAGGAGAAGGACTGGGCGAAGCCGACGCGGCGGATCAGCGCCAGCGTCGCCTCGTGGTCCTCCTCCTTCTCGCCGGGGTGGCCGGTGATGATGTCGGTGGAAAAGGCGAGGTCCGGGCGGGCCTCGCGCAGCCGGTCGACGAGGCGGAGATAGTCGTCGGCCGTGTGGCCGCGATTCATCGCCTCCAGCACGCGGTCGGAGCCGGACTGCACGGGCAGGTGCAGAAAGGGCATGACGGCCGGGAGGTCGCGATGGGCGGCGATCAGGGCATCGTCCATGTCGCGCGGGTGCGACGTCATGTAGCGCAGCCGCTCGATGCCGGGGATCTCGGCCAGCGCGTAAAGCAGCTGCGCCAGGCCCCATTCGGAACCGTCCGGGCCTTGACCATGATAGGCGTTCACGTTCTGCCCAAGCAGCGAAATCTCGCGCGTGCCCTGCGCCGCCATGCGGCGCGCCTCGTCCAGCACGGCCGTGGCCGACCGGCTGTATTCTGCGCCGCGCGTGTAGGGGACGACGCAGATCGAACAGAACTTGTCGCAGCCCTCCTGTATCGTGAGAAAGGCGGTGACGCCCTGCGGCGCCGCGGCG
>JAQGHZ010000448.1 GCA_028291485.1 Rubritepida sp.
AGCGCCGAGAGCGTGTGGAACACCGCCTTGAAGCTCAGGATCGGCACGATCGCTCTGATATCGCCGCGCAGGTTGCCAGCCAGCATGTTGATGATGCCGTCGCGCATCCAGAGCGTGTTGCGCGGCGCCATGAAGAGCGAGCGCATCACCGGATCGTTGATGCGGTAGATGAGCCAGCTGATGCGGTCCATCGCGCGCGCCAGCTCGCGGTTGGTGCGCTCGGCGAGGCGATGGCCCTGGACGGGATCGTCCAGCCAGGCGTGCGCGGCCCTGGCCCCAAGCTCGCCCGCGGTCATCGCCATCAGCACGCCGGTGGAGAACATCGGGTCCACGAAGCCGTAGGCATCGCCGATCATGAGGAAGCCCTCGCCGCAGCCCTGCTGCGCGCGATAGCTGTAGTTGCCGGTGGAGAAGATCTCCGAGACGATCTCCGCGCCATCGGCGCGCGCCGAGACGGTGGGGCTGCTGGCGATGCGCTCCAGGAAGAGCTCGGATGGCGTGCCCTTGCGGCCCTTCCAGGCGGCCTGGTTGCCGACGAAGCCGATGCTCATGACGTCGCCGGGCAGCGGGATGAGCCAGAACCACCCATCCTCGGCCAGGTGGATGCTGATATAGCCGTCCAGCTCGCCCGACCGCCGCTCGACGCCCTGGAAATGCGCGTAGATGGCGGCGGTGTTGTTGTCCTTGTTCATCGCCTTCACGCGCATGCGGCCGGCGAGGAAGGTGTCGCGCCCCGAGGCGTCCAGCACGTAGCGCGGGCGGATCGTGATCTCCTCGCCGCCCCCGGCCCTGGCGCGGACGGTCGCGCGCTCGCCCGCCGCGCCGAACTGCACGTCGGTGACCCGGGTGTTCTCCCAGGCGGCGGCGCCCTTGCGGCGTGCATTGGCGAAGAGCAGCGCGTCGAGCTCGGCGCGCTTCACCTGCCAGGCATGGGTACGCGCCTTGTTGAGCGCCTGCGCGAAGGGAAAGGCGCAGCTGCGCCCCGTGCGGTCCGAGACGAATTCGGCGCCGGGCTTGTGCACGCCGATGCCGCGGACCTCCTCCAGCACGCCGAGGCGCTCCAGGATGTCGAGGTTGGCCGGCAGCAGGCTCTCGCCGATATGGAAGCGCGGATGGGCTTCCTTCTCGACCAGGAGCGTGTCGCGGCCCCGCAGGGCCAGAAGGGCGGCCGCAGTGGAGCCGGCGGGGCCGCCGCCGATGATCAGGACGTCAGGCGACGCGTTGTTCATCATGCGGCGGAAACTCCCGTTCCCCGGCATGAACGTCAAGTGCGGCCCGATCGCCGGAACCTTCGCGGAGGCGTGGAACCGGGCGGCGCCGCGACGGACATCGCGCACGCCGTCCGTCTGCCGGAGAAGGCCGCGCGGCCTACATCACGGGAAGTTCACTTCCGTCAGGTTGCACGTGTTCACCTGGCGGCGCTCGCTGGATTGGCCATTCGCATAGACCACGCGGATGTCGTTCATGCACTGCCCGGCCGGCAGCACGATGGACACGCGGCTGCCCGGCGCCAGGACGTTCTGGCCGAGGCGATCGTTGCCCCAGCTGCTGACCCCCGACGAGGAGACATAAACCTCGTTGATGACCACATTCCCACGATTGTTGAGGTTGAAATCGGGGTTGTTCGACTGCGCCCAGGCGGGCGCGGCAAGGAGGCTGCCCAACAGGGCGGCGAAGACGAGACGGGTGACCATGGCGATTCCTCGTGGCTGCGGACCCATCATGGGGCGCAGCGTATTGAGGCTGCCTTAACGGCACCTTCGCCGCTATTGGGAATTTTCCTAGGACAGCCTTCCTGATTTCCCTTGCAAATGAGAACAAAATAGGAACATTAGAGCCTCCCCGCCTGGAGGTCCCCCCACTTGCCCAGCTTCCTCGCCACCCCCCTCAAGATCCTGCTGATCGGCCTGTCCGGCGTCACCGTGCTGTTCTGCGCGCGTCTGGCCGGGATCGGCCCGGGCCCGCTCCTCAGCGCTCCCGGAACGCTCGCCGCACTCCTCGTCTTCCTGGTCGGAATCGGCTTCGCCGCCTTCCTCTGGTGGCTCGCCTCGCGCTGCTTCACCCTGCTGCGCGACCCCGCCACCACCCCCGAGCAGATGGCCGCGCTCCGCGACCTGCCGCTCGCCCTGCCCGAGGGCACGGTGCGCGCGCTGCTGGCCCTGATCGTCGGCGTGATCGGCCTGCCGCTGCTGCTCTTCAGCCAGACGCTGGCGTTGAACGACGCCATCGCCGGCTATGTGAACGGCATCATCGCCGGAGTCTTCGGGTACTATTTCGGAGCGCGCTCCACGACGCCCGAGGCCCAGGCCGCCCGCCGCCTCGGCGATGCTCTGGAAGGCCAGCAGCGCGCCAACGAGTCGCTGCGGACGAGCGAGGCCGCCGCCCGTGACGCGGCGGCCCAGGCCGGTCAGCCCTCGCGCATCGCCGAGGCCATGGCCACGCTGGAGCGCCAGCTTTCCGTCGCGCGGATCCTGGTCCAGCGCCTCGGTCCCGCCTTGCCGGCGGGCGTCCTCCCGCCGCAGGCCGAAGCCTGGCTGAACGATGCGGAACAGGCGCTCGGTGCCGCGCGTGCCATGGGCAGCCAGGCCGACCTCGGCGCCCTCCAGACCGCGGCTTCTGC
>JAQGHZ010000006.1 GCA_028291485.1 Rubritepida sp.
GGCGTGGTCAGGGCCTGCGGGATCTCGCGGGCCACCGCGAGCTGCGACAGCTCGACCGGCGTGGTGGCCGCCGTGGCCTGCTGGAAGAGCGGCGCCTGCTCGCGGCAGAAGAACGACCCCCGCGCGATGCCGACCTGCGACTGGCCGTTCGCGAGATTGGTGATGTACTGGTCCAGCAGGCGCTGGTGCTGCGCGCCCGCCGTCCGCCGGAAATGGCCGGCGACGCCGCGGAAGGCCGTTGCCAGATCCCGCTGATGACGCGTGACGAAGGTGTTGTAGTCGTCCTGCTGACCGCAGGTGAGCGCCACGACCATCAGCTGGCTCTGCAGCGCACGGATGTCGAACGCCGTCTTCTCTGCTGGCTGAACGCAGGCGGAACTCTGCGCGAAGGCGATGCTGGGCGTCAGCATGACGGCAGCCAAGCCGCACATAAGCTTACGTGAAGGCGTCATCCGCCCATACTCCCGATCTCGTTTGGCTTGGCCTCCGCTTCCTGGCGAATCCAGGCGGGCGGCGCAAATCGACCTATCAGCGTCGCCGTTTACACGCATCGGCGCGAGCCGCGAAGCCCGATCATGCGGCTTTTGGATGAGGTTTAGGTAAATCGGCCAAGCGCCTGTCAAGAAAAGCCAAGACCTCGTCCATGGTGGGAGGGTTCGGCCGTAGCCAGTAGGCGAGGACGGCGCCCTGAACCGCCATCAGCGTCATGCGGCGCGTGTACCAGGAGAAATCGGCCGATTCGTCCCCCGCGGCATACCAGATCGCCGAGGCGCTTCGCGCCGCGCAGCGCAGGCCGACGGACAGGTTCCAGGGCAGCGCCAGCAGGGAGACGGCGCCGCGCAGCGCCTCGCGGTCCGGCTCGAGGGCCCGCAGGCGGAGCTCGGTCAGCCGGCGGATCCGGGCCGGCGTGCGCAGCGCCGCGAGATCCTCGGCCGCCGCCGCTGCCTCCATCTCGGAATCCACCAGCGCGAACCAGTCATCGATGGCGCCCACCACCCCGCGCGGGAAGTGGCTGGAGGCCAGCTCCGGCGCCTCGCCCCGATCCTCCAGGGCGTGGCGGAGCGCGGCCGACGTCCAGCCCTCGCGCCCGGCGCGGGCGACGACGGCGCGCAGGAGATCCGCCTCGCTCATGTGCGGTCCTCGACGAGACGGGCGAGCTCCTCGGTGAAGCCGAGCATCGAGAGGTCCTTCATGCGCGACAGATACAGCACGCCGTCCAGATGGTCATTCTCATGCTGCAGCACGCGCGCCGGGAGGCCCTCTGCCTCGCCGGAGACGGCCTCGCCATTCTCGTCGAGCCCGCTCCAGGCCACGCGCGCCGGGCGGTCCACGCGGCCGCGCAGTCCGGGAATGGAGAGGCAGCCCTCCCAGGCGGCCTCGGTCTCCGGGCCGAGCGGCGCGATCACCGGGTTGAAGAGCACGCGCAGCGCCGGCCCGTCCCGCCACAGGAAGAGGCGCAGCGGCACATGGACCTGGGGCGCGGCCAGGCCGATGCCGCCGGCATCGGCCAGAGTCTCCGCCATGTCGCCGACGAGTCGCCGCATCTCGGACGCGGCCGGATCGGCGACCTCGGCGGCGCGACCGAGTAGAACCGGGTGCCCCATGCGGGCGATCTTCAGGATGGCCATAGGGCGCTATTTCCTCTGTCCTGTGGGGCGGGCGGTGCTTCCACTTTCCCTCATTTGAGGGCTTCCCGCCCGACTGATGGTTGTGTTATGTCCCTTCCTCGGCCTCGGCGCGATCCTTCGCACCGGGGTCCTTCCGCATTTCAGGGCCGGATGAGGCCAGCAGGAGATACGCCCGCGTGCAAGTCGTCGTTCGGGACAACAATGTCGATCAAGCGCTCAAGGCGCTCAAGAAGAAGCTGCAGCGTGAAGGCGTGTTCCGCGAGATGAAGCTGCGCCGGCACTATGAGAAGCCCTCCGAGCGCCGCGCGCGCGAGGCGGCCGAAGCCGTGCGTCGCGCCCGCAAGGTCGAGCGCAAGCGCATCGAGCGCGAAGGCTTCTGAGCCGCAGGGCCGGCTAAGCCGGCCCTCTTCCAGACCTTGAGACAGGAGCGCCGCTCGGCATTGCCGAGGCGGCGCTTTTGGCGCTTGGCGCTTCATGTGCTGGGGCCGCCAACGACGAATCCGGCCACACAGCGGCCGGCGCCGCCCACTCAACCTTCCGGCCTGGCAACTCAGCCGCGCGGCGAAGCCAAGCGAGCGGAGCGAGCGCGCGGCGTTTGAGGGCGCAAAACAAATCTACCGCTGCAAAGCCTGCACGATTTCCTGCGTGACCTTCTTGGCGTCGCCGAAGAGCATCATCGTGTTCGGGCGGAAGAACAGCTCGTTGTCCACGCCGGCATAGCCGCTGGCCATGCCGCGCTTCACGAAGAACACCGTCTTCGCCCGCTCCACGTCCAGGATCGGCATGCCGTAGATGGCGCTGGACTTGTCGGTCTTCGCCGCCGGATTGGTCACGTCGTTGGCGCCGATCACATAGGCGACGTCGGCGTCGGCGAAGTCCGGGTTGATCTCCTCCAGCTCGTGGACGTCCTCGTAGGGGACGTTCGCCTCGGCCAGCAGGACGTTCATGTGGCCGGGCATGCGGCCCGCCACCGGGTGGATGGCGTAGGAGACGTCCACACCCTCCTTCTTCAGAAGATCGGCCATCTCGCGCACGACCTGCTGCGCCTGGGCCACCGCCATGCCGTAGCCCGGCACCACGATGATCTTCTGCGCGTTCTTCATGATGAAAGCGGCATCCTCAGGGGAGCCGGCCTTCACCGGCGCACGATCGGCATTGCCGCCAACCGCCACCGCCGCGCCGCTTTCCGAGCCGAAGCCGCCCATCAGCACGTTGATGATCGAGCGGTTCATCCCCTTGCACATGATGTAGCTCAGGATGGCGCCCGAGGCGCCGACCAGCGCGCCCGTCACGATCAGCAGGGTGTTGCCGATGGTGAAGCCGATGCCCGCCGCCGCCCAGCCCGAATAGCTGTTCAGCATGGAGACCACGACCGGCATGTCCGCGCCGCCGATCGGGATGATCAGCAGGAAGCCCAGCCCGAAGGCCAGCAGCGCGATCATCCAGAAGAGGATGGACGAGCCCGTCGCGACGAAGGTGATCACCAGGATCAACAGCAGCGCGCCGAGCGCCGCGTTCAGCTTGTGCTGCTGCGGGAAAAGGATCGGCGCGCCCGACATTCGCCCGTCCAGCTTGGCGAAAGCGATCACCGAGCCGGAGAAGGTGACGGCGCCGATGGCGAGGCCCAGCGACATCTCGATCAGCGACTGCGCGTGGATATGTCCGCGCGTGCCGATGCCGAAGCTTTCCGGGCTGTAAAAGGCCGAGGCCGCCACGAAGACCGCCGCCATGCCGACCAGGCTGTGGAAGGCCGCCACCAGCTGAGGCAGCGAGGTCATCTGGATCCGGCTGGCCACGTAGGTGCCGACGGAGCCGCCGATCGCGAGACCCGCGATGATCAGCGCGAAGCCGCCGAAATCCATGTGCGAGCTCAGCATGGTCGCGACGATCGCGATGCCCATGCCGATCATGCCGAACATGTTGCCCTGGCGGGAGGTCGTGGGGTGCGAGAGGCCGCGCAGCGCCAGGATGAAGAGGACCGACGCGACCAGGTAGGCGAGGCTCGAGATCGTCGCCATGGCGTCAGGCCTTCTTCTTGTTCTGGAACATGGCGAGCATGCGTCGCGTCACGAGGAAGCCGCCGAAGATGTTCACCGAGGCCAGCATCACGGCCAGGAAGCCGAAGACCCGCGCCGCGCCGCTCTCGGCCGAGGCCGCGGCGTGGATGGCGCCCACCACGATCACCGAGGAGATGGCGTTGGTCACGCCCATCAGCGGCGAGTGCAGCGCCGGCGTGACGTTCCAGACCACGTAGTAGCCCACGAAGCAGGCCATCAGGAACACGGTCAAAAACAGGAGGAAGGGCTCGGCGTGCTCGGCCACGGGCTGTGCGGCCAGGGCGGCGTCGCGCGCCATGATCGCGATCTCGTTGGCGCGAACGGCGAGGGCCGACGCCGCGTTGGCGATATCCGTCTGGGTCATCTCGGAGGTCTCCTCAGGCCGCGTTCGCGGGGAGAAAATTCTTGTGGACCACGGCCCCGCCGCGGGTGAGCGTCACGCCGGCGACGATGTCGTCCTCGGGCGGCAGCTTCGGCGCCTTCGCCTCCTTGTCCCAGAAGGTGGTCAGGAAGGTGAGGAGGTTGCGGGCGTAGAGCGCGCTGGCGGCGGCGGGGATGCGGCCGGGCCAGTTGGTGTAGCCCAGGATCTTCACGCCGTTATCAGTGGTGATCATCTGGCCCGGCACGGTCGCGGCGCAGTTGCCGCCGGCGTCGGAGGCGATGTCGACGATGACGGAGCCGGGCTTCATGCTGGCGACCATCTCTGACGTGACGAGGATCGGCGCCTTGCGGCCCTGCACCAGCGCCGTGCAGACCACCACGTCCTGCTTGGCGATGTGCGCGGCCACGACCTCGGCCTGCTTCGCATAGAAATCGGCGGAGAGCTGCTTGGCGTAGCCGCCGGCCGTCTGGGCCGACTTGCTCTCCTCGTCCTCGTAGCCGACGAAGCTGGCGCCGAGGGACTTGATCTCCTCTTTCGCGGCCGGGCGCACGTCGGTGGCCGAGACGCGGCCGCCGAGGCGCCGGGCGGTGGCGATGGCCTGCAGGCCCGCGACGCCCGCGCCCATGATGAAGGCGTTGGCGGCAGGGATGGTGCCGGCGGCGGTCATGAGCATGGGGAAGCCGCGGTCGAAGACGCCGGCGGCCTCGATGACGGCACGGTAGCCGGCGAGGTTCGCCTGGCTGCTCAGCACGTCCATGCTCTGGGCGCGGGTGATGCGGGGTGCGAGCTCCAGGGAGCAGGCCTCGATGCCGCCCTGGGCATAACCGGCTACGGCATCGGCATCCGCGGCCAGCGTGCCGACGAGCAGCGTGCCGGAGGGCAGCGGCGCGTCGGGCGCGCGGACGCAGAAGACGATCTGCGCGCCGTTCAGCGCGGCGGCGGCGTCGGGCACGAGCTCGGCGCCGGCGGCGGCGTATTCGGCATCGGGAAAGCCCGAGGCCTGGCCGGCGCCTGCCTCGACGGCGACGGCGAGGCCGAGGGCGATGAGCTTCTTCGCGGTCTCGGGCGTGGCGGCGACGCGGGCCTCGCCCGCCTTCGTTTCCTTCAGAACGGCCAGACGCATGTCGGCAATACCCCCCGAGACTTAGAACTTCATTCCTGCATAGCCATGCCGCAGCACAGCATGCAAGTGACGCGCGCGGGACTCGGGGTGTCAGGAAAGCTTCAGACCGTCGCCGGCACCTTTGCCTCGGCCAGCGCCGCCGCCTGCCGCGCCGCCAGCTTCTGCTCGTCGAAGCCGTCGATCAGCTCATGGAACAGCCGGTGCCAGTTCAGCCGCGCGTCCAGCCGCAGGAACACGCTGCCCAGCCCGATCGCCGCGCGGTCCATCAGCGGGAATTCGCGCGGCACACGCACACCGCCGGTGCGCTTGAGGCCCTGGTGGACCTCCTCGGCGATCTTGCGGCCGAACATCGGGTCGTTGGTCTCGCTGATCGGGCGCACGCGGTCCTGCATCAGCGGCTCGTAGAGGAAGGCTGCCCATTTCTTCAGGACCAGCATCGTCTCGCGCGACAGGTTCTGGAAACCCCAGATGCGGAAGCCTTCGGCCGCCTTGTCGTCGTCGCTGTCGCGCACGCCCTCGTAGAGCGTCAGCACGCCGGTGATGAAGCTCGGCGGGAAGACGCGGATGGTGCCGAAGTCCAGCAAGTTGATCCCGCGATCCCAGGGCCGCACCTGGTAGTTGCCGAGGTGGGGGTCGCCATGGATCACGCCGTAGCGGTAGAGCGGCACGTACCAGGCGGCGAAGAGCGCACGGGCATAGGCGTTGCGCTCCTCCTGGTCCGCGCCTTCCTCGATGCGCCTGAGGATGGATTCGCCCGGCAGCCAGGTCATAGTCAGCAGCCGCCGGGTGGTCAGCTCCTCGACGGGCGTGGGGACATGCACGTTGGGCTGGTCGGCCAGCATGAGGCCGTAGAGGCGCTGATGCGCGGCCTCACGCTCGTAGTCCAACTCCTCGCGCAGGCGGTCCTTCAGCTCGGCGAAGGCCTCCTCGTTGTCCAGCGCGCTGTCCATCCGGCGATAAAGGCTGAGCGCGATCTTGAGCTGCCTGAGGTCCGCCTCCACCAC
>JAQGHZ010000051.1 GCA_028291485.1 Rubritepida sp.
GTCGACAGCGAGATCGGCGAACGCTTCCGTCGCGTCGCGCAGACGCGCGAGACGGAGCGCTTCGACTTCCGCTACCCGGCTTACGACGCCTGGTTCACCGTCGCCGCCTACCCGTCGCGCGGCGGCATCACGGTCTGGTTCCGCGACGTAACCGAGGCGCACCGTCGCGAGGAGCGGCTGCGCCTGCTGGAGGCGGCGGTCGCCAACCTCAACGACATCATCATGATCACCGAGGCCGAGCCGATCCATGAGCCAGGCCCCCGTATCGTCTTCGTGAACCCGGCCTTCGAGCGCATGACGGGCTACACGGCAGAGGAGGTGATCGGCCGCACGCCGCGCCTCCTGCAGGGGCCGGGAACCAGCCGCGCCGAGCTCGACCGCATCGTCGCCGCGCTGGAGCAGTGGAGGCCCGTCCGCGCCGAGCTGCTGAACCACAAGAAGAACGGCGAGGAGTTCTGGCTCGACATGGACATCACCCCGGTCGCCGACGCGACGGGCTGGTTCACCCATTGGGTCGCGGTCGAGCGCGACGTGACCGAGCGCCGGCGCGTGCAGATGCAGCTCGAGCAGCAGGCGCAGATGCTGGCCCAGGCGCGCGACGCCATCATGGTGCGCAGCCTCGACAATCGCATCGAATACTGGAACCGCAGCGCCGAGCGGCTCTACGGCTGGACGCGCGACGAGGTGCTGGGCGCTTCGGGGCAGGACCGGCTCTGCCCCGATCCCGCGAGGTTCCAGGCCGCGATGGAGCTGCTGCTGGAGGACGGCTTCTGGGAGGGGCAGCTCGAGGTCCGCCGCAAGGACGGCGTGCGCCTCATCGTCGACGCCAACTGGACGCTGCTGCGCCACGAGGACGGCACGCCGCGCGCGGTGCTCGCCGTGAATTCCGACATCACCGAGCGGGTGGCGTTGGAGGGCAAGCTGCGCCAGGCGCAGCGCATGGAGGCGGTGGGCCAGCTCACCGGCGGCATCGCGCACGACTTCAACAACCTGCTGACAGTCATCCTCGGCAATGCCGAGATGCTGGTGGACAGCCTCGGCGGAGGGCCGGACGGCATGTCGCTCAAAGGCATGGCCGAGGTCGTGGTCTCGGCGGCCGAGCGCGGGGCGGCGCTGACGGGCCGGCTCCTGGCCTTCTCGCGGCGCCAGGCGCTCGACCCCCGGACGGTGGACGTGAACCAGCTGCTGGCCTCGCTCGTGCAGATGCTGCGCCGGGCGCTGGGCGGCGAGGTCGAGCTGGTGATCATGGCCGCGCCGGGGCTGTGGAACGCGTTGATCGACCCGCCGCAGCTGGAAAACGCGGTGCTGAACCTGTGCATCAATGCGCGGGACGCGATGCCATCAGGCGGCCGCCTGCTGATCGAGACGGAAAACGTCACGCTCGACGGCGACTACGCCCTGGCCGAGGAGATCCTGCCGGGCGAATACGTCGTGGTGGCGGTGACGGACACGGGCACGGGCATGCCGCCCGAGGCCGTCGCCCAGGCCTTCGAGCCCTTCTTCACCACCAAGGAGGTGGGCGCGGGGAGCGGCCTCGGCCTCTCGATGGTCTACGGCTTCGTGAAGCAGTCGAACGGCCACGTGAAGATCTATTCGGAGTTGGGCCACGGCACCTCCGTGAAGATGTACATCCCGCGCGCCATCGCGCCCGGCGCGCGGGCGGCCCGGCAGCCGGAGGCCGATCACCTGCCCGGCGGGCAGGAGCATATCCTTCTCGCCGAGGACGACCCGCTGGTCCGCGCCCATGCGCTGCGCCAGCTCCGCGAGCTCGGCTACCGCGTCACCGTGGCGGCCGACGGGGCAGAGGCGCTGGCGGCGTTGCCCGAACGGTGTGACGTGGACCTCCTCTTCACCGACGTGGTGATGCCTGGCGGCATGAACGGCCAGGAGCTGGCGCGGGAGGCGGTGCGGCGGCATCCGGGCCTGCCGGTGCTGTTCACCTCCGGCTACACGGAGAACGCCATCATGCAGCAGGGCCGGCTGGAGCCGGGGGTGCTGCTGCTGCAGAAGCCCTACCGGCGGCGGGAGCTCGCGGAGAAGATCCGGCTCGCGCTCGACACGCGGACCGGCTGACGCAAGGATCGGTGACGCAAGGCCTGGGCGGGCCGGCCCCTTTTGTCGACCTGTCGAGTGCCTGTCGACTCCGCTCAGCGCGAGGCGACGACAATGCCGCCCTGGGTGTCGGCGACGGCAAGCCGGACGAGGAGACGCAGCACGCTCGCATAATAGGCGTCGGGGCGGACGGCCGTGTCCACGGCGTGGGACGTGCGGCGCTGCTCGCTGCTGCTGTCGGCGGCGAGGCGGGCGATGGCGGCGATGCCGGGATCGGCAGCGTAGCTGGAGACGACGCCGGTGCGCAGGTCCGTCCAGGCGGGCATCTGCCGGAAGGACGGGTCGTGCCAGAAGCGGGCCGCCGCCTCCACCATCGGCTCGGAGCCGAAGCCGCCCCAGACCATGTAGAGCGGCACGCGGCAGGCGTCGTAGGAGAAGCGGGCGGGCTGGTTCGGCGCGATGCCGGGCTGGCCGGAGCCGTTGCGGGCGACGGCGACCCAGTCGGCGATCAGGCCGAAGCGGCCGAAGCGGGCGGTGCGGGCGAGGCGCAGGCCGGTCGCCTCGAGCTGGGCCCAGACCGGCGAGGGCGCGACCGCGCGCAGCACCTCGAAGGCCGGGTAGATGTAGTAGCTCGGGTTGGTGGTCACCGTGGCGTGGTCGAGGAAGCCCTGGCAGCCCGGCAGCAGGTACTGGCGCTCGCCGACCTGGACGGTCATG
>JAQGHZ010000091.1 GCA_028291485.1 Rubritepida sp.
GCGCCGCCGCGATAGGGCGTGTGGATCAGGCGCAGCCCCGCGCGCAGCTCCAGCAGCGCCAGCGCCAGGTGTCCCGAGCCCGCGGTCGGCGGCGTGCCGCAGGAGACGGTTCCCGGACGCGCGCGCACGTAGTCGATGAACTCGTGGATCGTCCGCACCGGCAGGCCCTCCCGGACGGCGACCACCTGGGGGAAGCGCGCGGTCATGGTCACCGGCAGGAAGGAGGTGGCGTAGTCGAAGGGCAGGTCGCGCAGCAGCAGCGGGTTGGTGAGCTGGTTCGTCGCATCCACCAGGTAGGAATAGCCGTCGCGCGGGGCCTGCAGCACCGAGCTCGCCGCCACCACCGCATTGCCGCCGGTGCGGTTCTCGATGAGGACGTTCTGGCCGAGCGTTTCCGTCATCCGTGCCGCCAGCGGCCGGGCGGAGCTGTCGCCGCCGCCTCCCGCCGTGAAGGGGATCACCAGCCGGACCGGCCGCGTGGGCCAGTCGGCTTGCGCGCTCCCTTGGGCGCTCGCCCTGCGCGCGAGGAACGGCGTTGTGAGCGCGAGGCCAAGGGCCCCGCGCCTGTACATGTTGTTCATTCTTGCCTCCCTGTTTTGTGGACGGCGCTAAGCCACGACGCCATCCTTTCGCAGTGTCGCGATCTCGTCGGGCGAGTAGCCGGCCTCCTGCAGCGAGGCGTCGGTGTGCTCGCCCTTCTCGGGCGCTGACGTCGCGATGCGCGCCTCGTTCGCCGAGAGGGTAAGCGGCGCGCCCAGCAGCTGGATCTCGCCGAGCCGGGGATGGGCCACGCTCTGCACGATGCCGGATTGTTGCACCTGGGGATCGGCGAAGACCTGGTCGATGGCGTTGATCGGCCCGCAGGCGATCCCCGCCGCGTTGAGCCGCGCCACCCATTCCGCCACGGGCCTCCGCCGCGTGACCGCGCCCAGCGCCTCGTTGAAGGCGGGCCGGTTGGCCAGCCGGGCGTCGGGCTCGGCGAATCTGATATCGGTGACCAGCTCGGGCGCCTCGATGGCCTCGCACAGCTTGCGGTACTGGCCCTGGCCCGAGGCGCCGATGAGGATCTCGCCATCCGCGGCCGGATAGACGCCCATGGGCGTCGTGTAGGGATGGTCGTTGCCGCTCTGCCGATAGACCTTGCCGTCCATCAGCCAGGCCGTCGCCTGGAAGTCCAGCATCGCGATCTGGGCCTGCAGCAGCGAGGTCTTCACCCATTGGCCTTCGCCCGTCGCCTCGCGGTCGAGCAGCGCGACCAGGATGCCGATGGCGGCGAACAACCCGGAGGAGAGGTCCGCGAGCGGGATGCCGGCGCGCAGCGGGCCATGGCCCGGCAGCCCCGTCACTGACATCATGCCGCCCATCGCCTGCGCGATCAGGTCGAAGCCGGGCCGCGTGCTGTAGGGACCCTCCTCGCCGAAGCCGGAGATGGAGGCGTAGACGAGCCGCGGATTCACCGCGCGCATCGCGTCGTAACCGATGCCCAGGCGGTGCTTCACGTCGGGCCGATAATTTTCTACCAGCACGTCGGCGTTGGCCACCAGCCGCTTGAGCACCGCCACGCCCGCCGGCGCCTTCAGGTCGAGCACGATCGAGCGCTTGTTGCGGTGCAGGTTCTGGAAGTCCGAGCCGTCGCGCGAGCCGGTCATGTCGTCCTCGGCCGGGCCCTCGACCTTGGTGACATCAGCGCCCCAGTCCGAGAGCTGCTTCACCGCCGTCGGCCCCGCGCGCACCCGCGTCAGGTCCAGCACGCGGAACCGCGCGAGCGGCGAATGCCCGGGCTCGGCCCTGGTCTTCGGCAAAGGCATCGCTTCAGCCCGCATCAAGCACGGCGGGGTCGAAGGGGTAGGGGACGGGCGGCCCACCGCGCAGCGGCAGCACCACGCGCGCCGTGCCGGGCGTGCCCTCCTGGCCCTTCTGGTCGAGCATGCCGATCTCGAGATCCACGACGCCGAAGCGGCCCCGCCGCTCCTTGCCCGTGACGCGGCCCCAGGCGGTCAGCGTGTCGCCCGGGACGTTCATCCCGCGGAACTGGAAGGCGACCTTCCAGGCCCAGCCGGTGTCGCCCGCCCAGTCCGCGAGAAGCTGGATCATGACGTGCTGCTTCCAGCTGCCGTTCACCATGATGTCGGGCAGGCCGTCATGCTCGGTGGCGTATTTCCAGTCGTAGTGGATGCGGTGCCAGTTCTCCATGGCGGCCGACCAGCGCACGATATGCGCCGTCGTCATCGGCCCCTTCACCACCTTCGGGATGTCCTGGCCGATCTCGATGTCGTCGAAAACAGCGCCTTGGGTATCGCCCATCGTCTCGGCCCTCATCGCAGGATGATTGTGTTGGTGGAGCGCAGCAGCTTCTCGCCGGTGCCGGTCTCGTAGCTGTCGTCGATCACGACGAAGACGATCGGCCCGGTGCGGCCGTTGCGCTGGTAGATGTCGGCGTAGCGGCTCTTCAGCACGATGCGCTCGCCGGGCCGCGCGTGGCGGAACAGCTCGTATTCGTAGCCGCCGTTCATCAGGCGCTTGAGCGGCACCAGCACCGGCGGCAGGCCCGGGCGCAGCGCGCGGTCCACGCCGTCATAGTCGGGCTGGTCCATCATCGCGAGCGGATCGGGCTCCTCCTCCGTGCGGCGGAAGACGTGCACGGGAAAGCCCATCGGCGCGACCGGGCCGCCATAGCGCCTGGAGGACTCGGGATTCCAGAAGCGGGGCGCATTGTCGATCAGCGCCTGATGGAAGCGCCGGACCTCGGAGGATTCGACCGCATGGCGCGCGGTGACGGGCGGTGCCTCGGCGCCGATGACCGCCTTCACCTCGGGCGTGATGTAGTCGGGGATGGTCTCGCTCACCGGCGGAACAGGGTGGTGCGCAACACCGCGCAGAGCTCCCCCCTCTGGTTAGTGAAGCGCCGCTCGGACACCACCTGGCCGAGCCTTCCGACCTTGCCGTGCTTGAGCTTCGCGTCGACCATCGCGGTGCGGATGGTGAGGACGTCGCCCACAATCATCGGCTCGTGGAAGTCGTAGTCGTCCTGGCCGTGCACGGTGGCCTTCCCGAAGGGGAAGTCGTGCTCGTAGATCGAGCAGGTGAAGAAGTAGAGCCAGAGCAGCGGCCAGGGGGCGACGACGCCGCGATAGCCGCGCGCCTTCGCCGCCGCCTCGTCGATATGGATCGGATCGAGGTCGCCGACGCAAAGCGCCATGCGGCGCACGGCGCCCAGCTCGACGAGGGTCTGCACCTCCTC
>JAQGHZ010000118.1 GCA_028291485.1 Rubritepida sp.
AGAACCGGGTCAACTTCACGGATCTTTGCTGACTACGCTGACGGTTTCAGCCCCAGTGCCATCGCCCGCGCCCTCAACGGCGAAGGAATCCAGGCCCCAATGGCGGCGCCTGGACTTCCATGACCCTGAGCGGCCGTCCCTTCGGCGGCGACGGCATCCTGCGCAACCGTGCCTATGTGGGCGAGATCGTCTGGAACCGCCGCATGCGCGTGGTTGACCCCACCTCAGGCCAGGCACAGCGATGCCTGAACGCCGCCAACGAGCGCGTGACGGGCGAAACCCCCGCCTTGCGCCTCATCGACGACGCGCTCTGGGCGCGAGTTCAGGCCAGACTGGCTGCCGCAACCCCACCCCGGGCCGATCTCCAAGCCCAACCCCGCTTCTGGGAGCGCCGCGCCGCACGGCATCTTCTCTCCGGCAATTTGGTCTGCGGCGTCTGCGGTGGTCCCTTCTCCGCCAACCGGGGCGGCGTCTACAGTTGCAACAGCCAGTTCCGTGCGCTGTGCACCAACACTACGGCGGCGCCCCGGACCAAGTTGGAGGCCGTCGTGCTCGCCATTCTCGCCGAGCGCATGATGGAGCCCGAGCTCGCGACAGCCTTCGCAGAGACCTTCACGCAACACAGGCCATTGCAAATGCCGCAAAAGCCGCGGTTAAAGAAGAACAGAGGGGCAGCGCCCCTCGCTACTTCAGCCAGGCCTTGAGCCGCTCCGGCGCCTTGGCCATCGCCGCCTCCGACCCGCAATAGCTGAACCGCAGGAATCGTCCGCCGCGCGTGCGGTCGAAGTCCACGCCCGGCGTCGCCGCGATGCCCGCGCCTTCCAGCATGCGCGCCGTGAATTGCACGCTGTCGTTCGTCAGGTGCGACACGTCGCACCACAGGTAGAAGGCGCCGTCCGCCGCCGCGATCCGGTCGAAGCCGGCCTTCGGCAATCCTTCCAGCAGACGGGCGCGGCTGCGGGCATAGCCCGCTTTCTTCGCCTCCAGCTCCTCGACGCAGTCCATCGCCGCCTCGGCCGCCACCTGGGCCACGTGCGGCGCGGAGATGAACATGTTCTGCGCCAGGCACTCGACCGGGCGCACGAGGTCCTCCGGCAGCAGCAGCCAGCCGATGCGCCAGCCCGTCATGCACCAGTACTTGCTGAAGCTGTTGACGACGATCGCGCTCTCGCTGGACGCCACCGCCGTGCTCTCGGCGACCGTGCCCCAGGAGAGGCCATGGTAGATCTCGTCCGAGACCAGCCGCACGCCCTTCGCGTGGCACCAGCGCGCGATGGCGGCCAGCTCGTCTGGTGTCAGCATGGTGCCGGCGGGGTTGCAGGGGCTCGCGATCACCAGCCCGTCCGGCAGCGGGTCGAGCGCCTCCAGCAGGGCGAGGCTGGGCTGGAAGCGCGTCTCCGGCCCGCATTCCAGCAGCACCGGCTCCATGCCGAGAGCGGTCAGGATATTGGCGTAGGGCGGGTAGAAGGGCGCGGCCATCGCCACCCGGTCACCGCGGTCGAAGGCGGCGAGGAAAGCCAGCGGGAAGGCGCCCGAGGCACCCACAGTCACCGCGATGCGCGACGGCGAGACGGTGACGCCGTAGTGCTCGAGGTAGTGCCGCGCGATCCGGGCACGCAGCGGCGGCAGGCCGAAGGCCTCGGTGTAGCCGAGCGGATGGCCGCTCTGCAGCGCCGCCACGGCGGCCGCGACGGCACCGGCAGGCGCGCCGGAGCCGGGCTGGCCGACCTCCATGCGCAGGATCCCCGGCGCTGACGGCGGCAGGCTCGCGGCCCTGATATTGGCGGCCGCGATCACGTCCATGACGATGAAGGGTGGGGCCTCGGCCCCCCTCCCCGTCTTGAGGGTCACCGGTCGGTGGCGCCGAGCGCCACGCCGGAGCCGCGCGGATCGGTCAGCGTGGTGCAGAGCGCCTGGTAGCCCGGCAGGTAGCGCGGACACATGCCGAGCTGCGTGCGGCCGGGTTCCGGCGACTGCTGGATGGCGGTCTCGGCGCTCGCGTCGCGCAGCATCTGCGCGGCGAGCGGGCCGGCCACGGCCATCGGCGCGCCCTGCTGGCCCGAGCCGACGACGGCCATGCGGAAGGCGCGCAGGTTGGGGCTCCAGCCGATCGCGGCCGAGAGCAGCGGCGGCTGGACGCGGCCCAGGTTGGGAGCCGAGGCACCGAGGAAGCCCATCCCCGGCATGATCCGGCCCGTGCCGAACAGGTTGTTCATGGTGAAGGCGCAGGTCACGGCATTGCCGTTGCGGTCATAGACCATGAGCCCGGCGCCGGCCGGCAGGTCGCCGAGGCCGCCCGAGGTCAGGTCGTTTGCGGCGAGGAGGGCCATCGGGTCGCCCCCGCGGGCGCGGATCGCCGAGGCCACGGCCATCGCCCGCGCCTGGGCGGCGTCCGGCGTCTGGCCCGCCTGGAGCGCCTGGAAGGCGGCGGCGGCGGCCAGCCCGCCATCGGCCGGCGGCGGCAGGAAGGCGATGCGGTCGCCGCTGCGGCCGGTGATGACGATCGGGCGCACGAGCTGCGGCAAGGCGGCACGCAGCTCGGCGACGGTGATGGTGCCGGCGCCGACCTGGCCCGAGGCTTCCTCGAGTCGGCGCGCCAACCCGCCCTGATGGAGGTCGCCGACGCCGGCGATGCGCAGCGCCGCGATCGTCCCGCCCAGCGGCGGGTTCTGGAAGTTGTCGCCGACCGGGATCAGCTGGCCGCCGCGGCTGAACACGGAACGAACCTCAGGGTCGGCGAAGAGCGGCGCCTGCACGGCCATCAGGTCCGCGTGGAGGGCGCGCGACATGGGGATACCGAAGCGCGCGGCCTGCTCGGCCGGGCCGATCAGCTCCTCGAAGGGCCGGGCATTGGGCAGGCGCGTGTAGAGCGCGAACATGCCGCGGGCGAAAAGGGGCACGGCGGCCGGGCGGTCGGCGTTGACCGGGGTGCTCGTGCGCGCGCCAGGCAGGAAGACGACCGCTTCCGTCTCGTTGCGGGTGCGGTTGTAGACGAGGCAGGCCCCGCCGCCGCCCAGGCCCACACGGGAGGGCAAGGTCACGGCCATGACGAAGCCGGCCGCGACCGCGGCGTCGGTGGCGTTGCCGCCGGCGGAAAGGACGCTGCGGGCGGTGGCGACGGCCACCGGCTCCTCCCCGGCGACGCCGCCAAGGAAGCCGGAGACGAAGCCCGGCGTGCCCGCCTGGGTGCTGCTGCCGACGATCCCCGAGGCGAGGTTCCCGGCCGTCTCGCAGGCGGTGAGGGAAAGCCCGGCGACGACCAGAGCGAGGGCCCGCCCTGCGGTCGGGCGGCGGGGCTTGGCGGTCCTGGCGGTCGTGTTCATGCGGGTGGCGCTCGATTCCCTCGATGGCGGCATTCCGGCCGGTCGACGGGGATTAGACGCCTTCGCCCCCCCGGGCAACCAAGGCTGGCTAACCAAGGCTGGGCAACCGGGGCTGGGCCGCATGTCGGGAATTGCCTCGCGCGACCGGAGGGAGGATGTTGGAGGCACTGCGCAAGAGGCGATCATGAAGCGACGTGGACTGGTGGCGCTCGGCGCCGCGCTGCTGCCGGGGGCCGCGATGGCCCAGACGGTCAGCGATTCGACGCTCAGCGATTCTCTGACCCCTGGACAGCGGACCGAGGTGCTGCAGCTGCTGCGCCAGGCGCTGCGCGAGGATCCCAGCATCCTGCGCGATGCCATGGCCAGCCTGGAGCAGTCGGAGCAGGCCGAGCGGAACTCCGCGCAGAGTGCGGCCATCAGCGCCCGTGCCGAGATGCTGTTCCGCGACGCGTCCGACCCGGTGAAGGGCAATCCGCAGGGGCGCGTCACCTTCGTCGAGTTCTTCGACGCCCGCTGCGGCTATTGTAAGCAATTGCATCCGAGCATGGACCAGCTGCTCCAGCGCGAGGGCGACGTGCGGGTGGTGCTGAAGGACCTGCCGATTCTGGGACCGAGCTCGGTGGTGGCGTCGCGGGCGCTGCTGGCCGCGCAGAAGCAGAACCTCTACGTGCCGCTCTACGACGCGCTGATGCGGCTGCGCGAGGAGCCGGCGGAGCCGGTGCTGCGCCGCGAGGCCGAACGCGTGCGGATCGACTGGACGCGGCTCCGGCGCGACATGGACGACCCCTCGATCCAGGTGCGGATCGCGCGGAACCTGGAGCTGGCACGCGCGCTAGACATCCAGGGCACGCCGGCGCTGATCATCGGGACGACGCTGGTGCCGGGCGCGGTGGATCTGGCGGAGCTGCAACGGCTGACGGCGGCGGCGCGGGGCTAATCCGGTCGCAAAGCGCCCTGCGCCGCCCGCTCCACCTTCGGGCCTGACACGCCCGTGGCGCAGCGTAAGCCAAGCGAGCGCCCGGCGTCTGACGACAAAAAGACTTGCGTTGATTGGCCCTACGGGCCGATCAACGCGGCCCGCGCCTGCGGTTCAGCGCCAGCTCGTCCTCGGTGAGCTGGAAGCCCACCATGATCCGGTAATCCTGCGCCCGGCGCTGCTGCCCGACCGGGAAGCTGATCTCCACCGGCTGCGAGCCCACCGCCGCACGGGTCGTATTCGCGCCGAACTGCGCCGGCAGCACGAAGGTCTGGCGGTTGACGACGTTGTTGTCCGCATCCAGCAGCGCGATGAACCAGGGGATCTGCACCGCCCTGGTCGGGGCGGCGGGGCCGCGATCCAGCTGGAAGCGCATGGAAATCGTCGCATCCACGCTCTGGTCCCGGCGGCCGCGCTTGCAATTGGCGTCCACGGCCGTCACCCGGGCGTCGAGCACCACGGTCGTCAGGTCGGGCGGCGAGCCGGGCCGGAAGCGCGTCAGGTCGGCGAGGTCCGCCGGCAGGGTCAGGGTGGGACAGGAGACCAGCAGGTCATCGATCCGGCCCGGCTGACAGCCGGACAACCCCATTGCCGCCAGGACCAGCGGCGCCACATAGGC
>JAQGHZ010000124.1 GCA_028291485.1 Rubritepida sp.
GCAGGGCGGGCGCGCCCTCGGCACCGGAGATAAAGGCGTCCAGCACGTGGCAGCAGGCCACCGACCGCGCCAGCGGTCCCACCGAATCCAGCGAAAAGGAGAGCGGCACCACGCCGTCGATGGGCACTCGCCGTGCGGTCGGCTTGAAGCCGACCACGCCGTTCAGCGCCGCGGGGATGCGGCAGGATCCGCCCGTGTCGGTCCCCAGCCCGCCGAAGCCCATGCCATCAGCCGCCGCCACGCCGGCACCTGAGGAGGAGCCGCCTGGCAGCCGTCCCGTCTCGCGGTCCCACGGCGATTTCGGCGTGCCGTAATGCGGATTCACGCCGAGGCCGGAGAAGGCGAACTCCGTCATGTTGGTCCGGCCGAGCACCACGAAGCCCTGTCGCTGCAGCCGCGCCACGACGGGCGCCGTCACGGTGGCGGGCGCCGCTCCGTCGCGCGCCACGGAGCCGGCGCGGCTGACATGGCCGGCCTCGTCGAAGAGGTCCTTGATGGTGATCGGGATGCCGGCGAAGCGGCTCGGCGCGCGGCCGACCAGCCGGAGCTGGTCCATCGCCAATGCCGAATCCCGGGCGGATTTGGCGTGGACCTCGGTGAAGACGGTCGGTCCCTCGCCCTGGCCCATCCGGGTGAGGGCATCCTCCACCAGCGCGGCGGCGGTGACGCCGCCGTTCTCCAGGGCCTGGGCGGCATCGGCGATGGTGCGGAAGGCGTGGCGGGGCATCGGTCGTCCTGCGGAAGCTTGGAGCGGAATGACCGAAGGCGCGAAGTCGCCCGAAGGTCTGAATCCCGCGACAAGTGATGGGAGCGCGACTATGCGGGCAGGGCGCGGAAGGCGGAACCCGCCCCCCGCCGAAGACTTACCCGCAGGGCGAGGGGATGGGCTGCAGCTCGCCGAGGCGGCCTTCCACGACGAACTCGCCGAAATCCATCTTCAGCTCGTCGGCCACGCCGTTCTCGAAGTAGCGCATGCTCACCTCGTAGTCTGGCGTGCTGGCGCCGCTGTTCTGGCCGCCGGCGGCGCGGTCGAAGAAGGCGATGCGCATCCGGGCGCTGCCGAGCGTGGCCAGCAAGGGAAAATTCGCATTGGGCTGCGGCGCGGTCCAGCCGCCCGTCATCACCGTGGTGGTGTCCTGCGCGCCCTCCGCGCTGGTGCCGTCGAAGAGCGGTGCGGCGAAGATCCGCTGGCCGGCACGGGCTGCGGCGAGCGCGCGAAGCGTGTGGATCATCGGCAGGATGGTGCCGGCCGGCAGATCCTCCTGCGTGTTGGCCGGCTCGGAATAGACGGCGCGGCCACCCTGACCCGTCACGGTCGCCTCGCCGGCGATGCGGGACGTCACCGCGCCTTCGGTCATCTGGGTCAGCGAGAAGCGGATCGAGCTGCCGTCCTTGGCTTCCAGCGTGGAGTAATCCGAGCTGGTCTCGATGGTGTTGCCGTCGCGGTCGGTGATGACGAGGGTGAAGCGCTGGCGGGACGCCCAGGCATCGCAGGCATCCACCACCTCGAAGAGCATGACGCCCTCCGCATTCACCACCGAGGCGGTGTCGCGCACGCTGTCCAGGGTCAGGCGATAGGCCGCCCGGTGCGCGAGCATATGCTCGGTCCCGGGCTCGTTCTCTGCCATGGCGGGGCTGAGGAGGATGACGGAAAGCAGCGCCGCCAGAATGGTTCGGATGATCATGTCGCGGAGCATAGACGAGAACTTCGACGGTGTAATCGTTCCCATCGTAACACTGTGGAAGGGTTGATGATTGTCTGCTTTGTCCGGGATCAGCCGGAAAGCTTCATCAGCCCGTCCACCGCCACGCAGCCGTTCTCGCGGCAGACCAGCGGGTTGATCTCGGCCTCCTCAAGCCGCTCGCCGAGGGCGGCGACGAAGCCCGAGAAGCGCGCGACGGCACTGGCCACGGCGTCGATGTCGACCTTCGCGCTGCCCCGGAAACCATCCAGCAATGGGAAGGCCTTGAGCGACTTCAGCATCGCCATGGCGCCCTCCGGTGAGACGGGGGCCACGTCCAGCGCCACGTCCTTCCAGAGCTCCGCCTGCACGCCCCCGAGGCCGACCAGGACCAGGGTGCCGAATTGCGGATCGCGCCGCGCGCCGAGGATGAGCTCGACGCCGCGCGCCTCCATGCGCTGGACGAGCACGCCGTCGATGCGGGCCTTTGGCGCGTGGGTCTTCGCGCCCTCCATGATGCGGGCGAAGGCGGCAGTGACGGCGGCGGCATCGACCAGGTTGAGCTGCACGCCGCCCACCTCGGTCTTATGGGCGATATCGGGGCTGTCGACTTTCAGCACCACCGGGAAACCGAGCGAAGTCGCGGCGGCCACGGCCTCGGCCGCGTCCTTCGCGCGCCGCTCATCCACCACGGGCAGGCCGGCGGCGGCGAAGGCGGATTTCGCGGCGGCCTCCATCAACGTGCTCGCGCCGGTCGGGATGGCCCGCGCCGCGCTGGCGGCCGCAGCATCGATCAAGCCGGGCGCAACCTTCGGCGCGTGATGATCGAACCACAGGCGCAACGTGTTCATCATCCGCCGTGTGCTGCGGAAGAGAGAAAGGTGTGTGGATGCGTCCGCCGCCTCCGGCCCCGCGCCTTCCAGGCTCTCCGGCACCCAGCCGACGCAGATGGGCTTTCCCGAATTCGCGGACATCGGGTTCAGGACCCGCATGCGCTGCGGCGTCGCCGTGGGAGCGGGGTTGTGATAGACCACCGGGAAGACGATGGCCGCGTATTGCTCGTCGGCGAGCATGGCCACCATGCATTCCTCGAAGGATTTCGGATTGGTCGCCACCTGGGCCGTGAGGTCGCAGGGGTTCCGCGGGCTGCCGAAATCCGGAATGGCCGAGCGCAGCACGCGCTCCGTCGCCGGGGCCGGCTGTGGCAGCTCCAGCCCGGCGAATTCCGCATGGTCGGCCGACATGATGCCCGCACCGCCCGAGGGGGTCACGATGCCCACGCCGCGGCCCTTGGTCTTCGGCGGGCCGGACTTGGCGAAGAAGCCCGCCGTCTCGAGCATGGAGTCGAAATCCTCGACCTCCAGCATGCCGGCGCGCTTGAAGCCGGCCGACCAGGCGGCCGTGCTGCCGGCCAGCGAGCCGGTGTGCGACATGGCGGCCTTGGCGCCGATCTCGCCGCGGCCAAGCTTCAGCACGACGATGGTCTTGCACAGGTCGCGCGCCATGTCGCCGAGCGCGAAGAGGCGCCGCGCGTCGCGCAAGCCCTCGACGACGAGGGCCACGCTGCGGCATTCGGGGATGGTGAGCTGGAAGGCCGCGAGGTCGCAGACGTCGAGGTCGGTGGCATTGCCGGCGGTTGCCATGTGACACATGGCGAAGCCGCGCTCGGCGGCCTGCATCAGGGCATAGCCCAAGGCGCCCGACTGGCTGACCACGCCGACCCCGCCGACCGGCGCCGTCATCTTCACGTAGTCGGGCATGAAGGTAGCGCCGACGCGCTGGCGGTGGTCGCAGTAGCCCAGGCAATTCACGCCGAGCAGCGGGAAGCCGAGGGCGCGGGCGCCGTCGCGCAGCACCTGCTCTTCGACGGCACGCTCGGGAAGGTCCGTCTCGCCATAGCCCGAGGCGAAGATGGCCGCACCGCCGCCGCCCTTCCCGGCCAATGCCTCGACCGCGGCCATGACACCGGGGCGAGGCAAGGCGATAACGGCGGAGTCAGGGACGCCCGGAAGATCGGCGATGGAGGCGTAGCAGGGCCGGCCATGCAACTCCTGGCCGGCATATTTCGGGTTCACGCACCAGACCGCGCCGTCGAAGTCCCGCATGTTCTGGACGGTGCGAGCGCCGAAGCCGGTCGGCTCGGCGGAAACGCCCACCACGGCGAAGCTGCGCGGCGCCAGGAGGCGCGTCAGGCTGTTGGGATCGCGTAGTGGTTCCACAGCAGGCATCGAAGCGTCTCTCCCTAGCGGTTATCTGAAGCCATTCCGAAGCAGGCGGCGCGTTTCGGCAAGCCCCCGTGACTTTCAGGTCACGAGCAGGGCCGGAACCGCCAGCCGGCGAAACGGGCGCCGATTTCCGCGTGACGCGGCGCATAGGCCTGGGCGCGATCGAGCAGGTTGATCGTGCCCAGGACCTCGCCACGCCAGAGGGCCGACAGATTCAGAACGCTCTCGCAACCGAGCGAGAGGATGAGGGCGCGGTCGGCGAAGGTGGCGCGGATGTCGGTGGCGTCGCCCCCTCGCGCAGAAGCTGGCGCGTCCAGGGAGTCCTTCACGGGCTTGCCGCTGCCGGCCGGACACTCCGAGGGCCGGCTGCTGCAGGCGCGCGTGTTGAAATCCGCCGCGCGGTCGTGCCGCATGATGGTGAAGGGACGGTGGCCGATGGCGCGGCGCGTTGCCTCCTCCAGTGCCCGGAGGGTCGCGAGCGGCTGGTCCCGTTCGGCCAGGGCCG
Source organism: Rubritepida sp. (assembly GCA_028291485.1). GTDB lineage: Bacteria > Pseudomonadota > Alphaproteobacteria > Acetobacterales > Acetobacteraceae > Roseococcus. The sequence goes on from JAQGHZ010000124.1 coordinate 4,413, forward strand.
CGAAAACCGCGTCGATCACATCATCCCCGCGAATCCCGGCAGCCAGAGGGCGATGCCGGGAAACACCACCACCAGCGCGAGGGCCACGAACATCGCGAGGATCATCCAGACGACCCAGGGGATGGTGCTTTCCATGGTCACGCCGGCGATGCGGCAGCTCACCATCAGGTTCACCGCCATGGGCGGCGTGAACTGGCCGATGGCGATCTTCATGGTGAGGATGACGCCGAACCAGGTGAGGTCCCAATGGAAGGCCTGGGCGATGGGGATCAGCACCGGCAGCAGGATCAGGAAGGTCGAGACACCGTCCAGGAACATGCCGATGAAGATCAGCGCCAGCATCAGCAGCCCGATGGTGCCGTACTCCCCGAGCCCGAGCCCCACGATCCAGCCGGCGATGGGCTGCACGATGCCGAGCGTGGACGTGGACCAGGCGAAGACGCTGGCCAGCGCGATGATGATGAGGATGACGGCGGAGATCTCGCCCGCCTCCACCAGCATCTCGTAGAGGTCGCGCAGCGTCATGCTGCGGTAGATGAAGAAGCCCACGAAGAGACCGTAGAAGACGGCCATGACCGCGGCCTCGGTCGGCGTGAAGGCGCCGATCCGCATGCCGCCCAGGATGACGACGGGCGCCATCAGGCCCCAGATGGCCTCCTTGAAGGCCTGCCAGACGGAGAGCTGGTCGCGGTCGGGGTTCTTGCCGCCGAAATCCTTGATCCAGGAGATGATCACGATTGGGACGATGATGGCGAAGCCGGCCAGGATCCCCGGAATCATCCCCGCCATGAAGATCGCCGGCACCGAGACGCCGGGCACCATCACCGCATAGACGATGAAGGCAATGGAAGGCGGGATCAGGATGTCCGTCGCGGCCGCGGCGGCGACGGTGCCGGCGATGAAGGGGCGCGGATAGCCGTCTTTCACCATGCTGCGCGTCACGACCTGGCCGACGGCGGCCGAGGTGGCGGGGCCGGAGCCGGAGATGCCGCCGATCACCATGGCCACCAGCACGGCCACCGAAGCCAGCGCGCCCCGTCCGGCGCCGACAACCGCCGTCGCGAAGCGCACCAGGCGCAATGCGACGCCGGTCCGGTCGAAGACGCAGCCCACCAGCACGAACATGGGAATGGCGATCAGCGGATATTTCGCGATGCCGGCATAGACGTTGGTCGGCATGGCCATGAGCGTCTGGTTGGCCAGCGTGATCGCCAGCGCGCCGGCAAGGCCCAGCGCCACGCCGATCGGCACGCCGCCGAGCAGCAGCACCAGGAACATGAGGAAGAGGATGGCGCCGATCATGAATCTTCTCCGCGCGCGAGGCGGATGATGCGGCCGGCGGCTCGACCGATCACCAGCAGCGCCAGCACCGGCAACCAGACGCTGTAAAGCCATTGCGGATGACCGAGGCCCGGCGACAGCACCTCGAAGTCATATTCGTCCATCACCATGCGGGCGCCGTACCAGGCGATCAGCGCGAAGCAGAGGATCAGCAGCGCGCTGCCGATGATGTCCGCGATATCACGGCCGCGCGGCGGCAGCTTGTCGACGAAATAGCCGATGCGGATGTGCCGGCCGGCCGCCGTGGCGAGCGCGGTGCCTACCATCGCGACCACCACCATGAGCGCGACGGAATACTCCTCCGTGAAGGAGAAGGAGATGTTCGTCAGGTAGCGCGTGACCACGTTGCCGGCGGTGATGAGGGCCATGGCCCCCATCGCGAAGGCCAGCAGCACACGCTCCAGCGTCAGCGGGACGCGTGTGCTGGGGTCGGAGGTGGGCGCGGTCGGGTCGAAATCCGCGGCCATCAGGCGGAGCGCCTCACGAAACGGCCCGGATGGCGGCCTCGGCCTTGCCCACGATCTCGCGCCCCACCGTGTTGGACCAGCGATCATAGACAGGGCGCAACGCCGTCGCGAAGACGCGCTTCTCCTCGGTGCTGAGGACGGTCACCTCGACGCCGCGGTTGCGCGCCTCGACCAGCGCGCTGTCGTCGGTGCCCGGGATGCCGAGGCCATGGCGGGCGAGCGCGATGTTGCGCCGGGCCGCCTCGATGCCGCATTCGCGGATGAGCTGCTGATCGGCGGGGGTGAAGCCCGCCATCAGCTGCTTGTTGAGGCCGAAGATCAGCGCGTCGTTCACGTAGTTCCAGATGGTCATGTGCTTTTGCGAAAGCGTGTCCATCCGGAAGGCGAGGAAGAGATTGACCGGGTTCTCCTGCCCGTCCACGGCGCCGGTCGAGAGCGCGGGCTGCAGGTCGGCGAAGGACATCTGCAGGGGATTGGCGCCCAGGCCATTGAAGATGTCGCTGAAAATGGCGCCGGCGGCGAAGCGGATCTTCAGCCCGCGCAGGTCGGCCGGCGTGCGGATGGCCCGGCGGGAATTGCTGATCTCCCGAAAGCCGTTCTCGCCGAAGGAGACGGCGGTGACGTCGCGCCGGTCCATGATGCCGACGAGGTCGCGGCCGACCTCGCCGTTGAGCAGCGCGTCGAAGGCGCGGTGGTCGGGCATCAGGAAGGGAAGCTGGAAGATGCCGGCCTCGCGAACCTGTGGCGCGATGTTGATGGTGCTGAACACCGCGAAGTCGATGATGCCCTGGCGCATGGCCAGCAGCTCGCGGGTCTGGTCGCCGCCGACGAGCTGGCTTCCCGGATAGACCTTCACGTTGATGCGGCCGCCCGAGCGCTCGGTGATGAGCTCGGCCCATTGGAAGGCGCCCTCGGCGAAGGGGATGGGCCGGTTGCCGACCACCGACATCTTGTATTCGGACCGGTACTGCGTCTGCGCCTTCGCGACATGCGGCGCGGCCAGCAGGGTGGCGCTGCCGGCCAGCAGGGCGCGGCGGCTCGGGCTCGGGGTCATGCTCTCGTTCCTCCCAGGCGGCTTTTGCTGGCCGCACTTTGCGGTGTCACAATGCGGCCCGGCAAGCCGGGCGCGCAAGACGGCCGATGGAGGGGATATGGACAGACTTCTGGCCGTGACGGGCGGCGCCTCCGGGATCGGACTCGGCATCGTGGAGGCGGCGAGGGGCGAGGGCTGGCAGGTCGCGGCGGCGGACCGGATACCGGTGGAGGGCGTCGCCACGCTCGACGTGACTGACGCGGCGGCCGTTGCAAGCTGGATCGGAGGGCTGGAAGGGCTGCGCGGCGTGGTGTGCAGTGCCGGAATCTCGGCTGCGACGCCTATCCTGGACACGGATCCGGAGATCTTCCGGCGCATCCTCGACGTGAACCTGACGGGGAGCTTCCTCGTGGCGCAGGCGGCGGCGAAGGCCATGGTCGCGGGCGGGAAGGGGGGCTCGATCGTCTTCGTGGCGTCCGTGTCGGGTCTCCGTGGCATCCAGGACCGGGTGGCCTATGGCGCTTCCAAGGCCGCGGTGATCAACATGGCGCAGGTGCTGGCGATCGATCTTGCGAAATACGGCATCCGTGCCAATGCCATCTGCCCGGCGCCGATCGAGACGCCGCTGGTGACCAGGCTGCACGACGCCGAGACGCGCGCGCAGTGGATTTCGCGCATTCCGGCGGCCCGCTACGGCCGCGTGGAGGAAGTGGCCCAGGCGGCGCTCTTCCTGCTGGACGACGCGCGATCCTCCTACATCACAGGCCACGCGCTCCCGGTGGATGGCGGCTATGCCGGTGCGGGGGTGATGGCGTGATCCCGACCACCAATCTCGGCCGTCTGCTGACTCAGACGGCACGGCGCCTGCCGGATGCGCCGGCCCTGATCTGGCGCGAGGCCGTCTGGACCTGGGCTGAGATCGACGACCGCGTCGACCGCTTCTGCGCGGCGCTGCGGGCTCACGGCATCGGGCCGGGCGACCGCATGTTGGTTCATTCGCGCAATTCCAATGTGATGTTCGAGAGCCTCTGGGCCTGCCTGAAGCTCGGCGCTGTCTGGGTCCCCACCAATGTCCGGCTGACGCCGCCGGAAGCCGCCTACCTCGCGGCGGCGAGCGGCGCCGGCGCCATGCTGCGCGACCATGGTTTCACCGCCCATGCCGATGCGGTGCGGGCCGCCGCGCCGGATTGCCGGCTGATGATCGCCGTGGGCGATGCACGCGATGGCGAACTCGACCATGAGGAGATGCTCGCCACCGCCACCCCGCCGCCACCCGACCATGAGGCGGATGTGGACCGCGACCATCCCTGCTGGTTCTTCTTCACCTCCGGCACCACGGGCCGGCCCAAGGCCGCCGTGCTGACGCATGGGCAGATGGGCTTCGTGGTCACCAACCACCTCGCCGACCTCATGCCCGGCCTGACGGAGCGCGACGTCTCGCTGGTCGTGGCGCCGCTCAGCCATGGCGCGGGCATCCATGCGATGAGCCAGGTGGCGCGCGGCGCCTGCTCGGTGCTGATGCCCGGCGAGCGGCTGGACACGGGCATCGCCTGGGATCTGATCGCGCGGCACGGCGTGACCAACATGTTCACCGTGCCGACCATCCTCAACATGCTCGCGGCGGACGAGCGTGCGGCGCCGCACGCGTTGCGGCACGTGATCTATGCGGGCGCGCCGATGTACCGCGCCGATCAGAAACGCGCGATGGAACGGCTTGGTCCTTGCCTCGTGCAGTATTTCGGGCTGGGCGAGGTGACCGGCAATATCACGGTCCTGCGTCCCGACCAGCACACGATGGACGACAGCGATCCGAGCGTCGGCAGTTGCGGCATGCCGCGAACGGGCATGGACCTAGCCATTCTGAACGAGGACGGAACGCGGATGGCCCCCGGTGAGCAGGGCGAGATCTGCGTGCGCGGGAACGGCGTCTTCGCCGGCTATTGGCAGAACGAGAAAGCGACCGAAAAGGCCTTCCGCCACGGCTGGTTCCACACCGGCGATCTGGGCTTCCTCGATGTGCGCGGCTTCCTGCACATCACCGGCCGTGCTTCCGACATGTTCATCTCGGGCGGATCAAACATCTACCCGCGCGAGGTGGAGGAGGCGCTGCTGACGCATCCGGCCGTTGCCGAATGCGCGGTGGTCGGGCTGCCGCATCCGAAATGGGGTGAGGCGGGTGTGGCCTGTGTGGTGCTGAGTCCGGGAGCCTCTGCCGAAGCCCCCGAGCTGCTCGCGCACCTGGACGGACAGCTCGCGCGCTATCGCCACCCGCAGCGCTTCGTCTTCTGGGGGGAGCTCCCGAAGTCGGCCTACGGGAAGATCCCGAAGGCCCTGTTGCGCGAGCGCCTTGAAGCGGAAGGGATCCGCTTCTAGGCTCAGGACCTATTAACCGCTTGCAGCGACGCGGCGGCGTGTGATTCATCCCATGG
>JAQGHZ010000164.1 GCA_028291485.1 Rubritepida sp.
CGGCGAGGTGGGCACGCTGTCGCTGCCCGCGCCGTCCTCCGGGATGCCGGCGCTGCGCGGGCTGCTGGAGGGCATCGGCGCGATCCCGGCGGCGAAGCTGGACTACGCCTTCGACGTCGTGCTCGGCGCACCGCTGGTGGCGCTGAATCGCGCACGACTGGCGCTGCCCATGGCGGTGGAGGAGCGCGTCTTCGGGGTCGCGCCGGAGACGCCGCGTGCCAGCCTCGTGATCCCGCTGCACGGGCGGCTCGACCTGCTGACCGCGCAGGCGGCGCTGCTTTCGGACCTCCCGGCCGACGAGGTGATCCTCGTCCTCGACGAGCCGCCGCGGCGCGAGGCGGCGATCGAGCGGGCGGCCGCGCTGTCGCACCGCTTCGGCCTCCCGCTGCGCCTCCTCCTGCCTGCCGAATCGCGCGGCTTCGGCCCCGCGAGCAACCTCGGGCTGGAGCGGGCGCGCGGCCGTTACGTCTGTTTCCTCAACGCCGACGCCTTCCCGGAATCGCCGGGCTGGCTCGATCGCCTCGTCGGCGCGCTGGACGATCCGTCGGTCGGCGCGGCGGGGGCGCGGCTGCTCTATCCGGACGGCAGCCTCCAGCATGGCGGCATGATCCCGCAGCCCGCGGCGGACCGCGCGGGCTGGGTCTTCCCCGAGCATCCCGGCAAGGGCCTGCGCCCGCCGGCCGCCTCGTCCGCGCCGCGCGACGTGCCCGCACTGACCGGCGCCTGCCTGGCGATGCGGCGCGAGGTCGCGCAGCGCTACGGCGGCTTCGATCCCGCCTACGTCATCGGCGATTTCGAGGATGCCGACCTCTGCGCGAAGCTCGCGCGCGACGGGCTGCGCCTGACGATGGTGGACACGGCCGAGGTCACGCATCTGGAGCGCCAGTCGCAGGGCCGCGTCGCCGCCGAGCAGGGGCGCTGGAACCTGACGCTGCTCAACGCCTGGATCTACAATCGTCGCTGGCATGGCGGCTGACGCGCCCACCGCCGCGCTGGACACGCTCCAGCACGGTCCCGGCTTCCTGTGCATCGGCGGCTGGGTCGAGGTGCCGCCCGGGCGCGACTGGCCCGTGGTGACGCTGGAGCTGGGCGGCGTCACGCATCGCATCGAGCACGCCTTCGCCCTTCCCGGTGGCGGCAGTACCCGTGCCTTCCGCGAGGACATTCCCTGGTCCGGCGAGGCGCCCGACTTCCCCGTCACGCTCTCCGCCGACGGCGTGCCGCTCGTCACCGCGGAGGCTGCGCGCTGGGCCGCCTTCATACCGCTGGGCGCGATCGAGTGGTTCTCGCAGGCGCAGCTCTCGGGCTGGGTGTACGACCCCGCGCAATGGCTCGGCGCGCCCGATCTCGCGCTGCAGGCCGATGGCGCGAAGGTCTGCGACATCCCGCTCAACGCGACGCGCACGGACCTCCTCCTCGGCGCGCGATTCCGGGGCGAGCGCCTGGGCTTCTTCCTGCCCGCCGCCGTGCTGGGCCCGCTGCTCGACGGCATCCGCCCCTTCGGCGACGGCGTGGTCCGGCGCTGGTCGCTGGTCGCGCGCGGCCACGAGATCGCGGCACGCGAGGAAGCGCTGCCGGCGCTGGTCCACGGCGCGCTGGAGCCCTGGGAAGGTGGCGCGCTGCGTGGTCGCGCCGAGCTGGAGTGGGAACGCCCGCCCACGGTGATCCTCGCGCTGGACGGGCGCGCGTTCCCGCCGCTGCGCGCCGATGGCGGCCGCTTCGTGCTGCCGCTGCCGCACTCGCCGACCGGGCGCTCGACGCTTGCCGTCTCCGCGCGCATCGCCGGCGAGGCGCGGGAGCTGCCGGGTTCCCCCGTCACCTTGCGGCACCTGCCGCTGGCGCCCGGCTTCGGCGCCGAGGCGTTTCGTGCGCTGTCCCGTGGCCGGCCACGCGTGGCCGTGGTCATCCCGATCCACAATGCCGCGGAGGCGCTGCGCGAATGCCTCGCCAGCGTGATCGCGCAGACCGCCGCGCCGGCGCGACTGATCCTGGTGGACGATGCCAGCACCGATCCGGCCGTGACCGACATCCTCGGCGCGTTGCAGGGCCGCGACGGCATCGAGATCCTGCGCAACGACCGGAATCTGGGCTTCACCGCCACCTGCAACCGCGGCATCGCCGCCGCCGGGCGCGACGACGTGATCCTGCTGAACTCCGACACCGAGGTGCCGGCGCGCTGGATCGAGAACCTCATGGCGGCAGCCTGGTCGACGCCGGAAACCGCCTCCGCGACCCCCTTCTCCGACAAGGCCGGCGCCTTCTCCGCGCCATCAGTGCCGGCGACGATGAGCACCACCGCCCTGTCGCGCCTCTGCGCGCAATCCTCGCTCGCCACGCCGCCCGAGGCGCCGACGGGCCATGGCTTTTGCCTGTATCTCCGCCGCGATGCCATCGACCGCGTCGGGCTGTTCGACGCCGAATCCTTCCCGCGCGGCTATGGCGAGGAGAACGAGTGGTCGATGCGCGCGCTGCGCGCCGGGCTGCGCCATGTGGTGGACGACCGCACCCTTGTCCGCCACCGCGAGGCCGCGAGCTTCGGCGCGGAGCGCGAGACGCTCCTGCAGGCCGGCCGCGACACCGTGGATGCGCGCTTCCCGGAATACCCCGCGCTGGTCCACGCCTTCCTCGCCGATCCGCAGATGGCCGCGGCGCGCTGGCGCATGGCCGGCGCCTTCACGCGGCCGGTTCCTCGCCCGCGCATCCTCTTCGTGCTCGCGCTGGAAGCGGGAGGCACGCCGCTCACCAACCTCGACCTGATGCGCGCGCTGGAGGATCGCTACGAACCCTTCCTGCTCGGCAGCGACGGCACCGTGCTCACGCTGAAGCGGCTGGAGGCCGGCGCGCTGCAGGAGATGGAGCAGGTCGCGCTCAACCGCCCCATCCGCCTCGCCGAGCCTGCCAGCGCGGAATACGACCGCGCCATTGCGGGCCTGCTGACCCGCCATGCGATCGAGCTCGTGCATGTCAGGCACTTCGCCTGGCACGGGCTCGGCCTGCCGTTCGTGGCGCGCGCGCTGGGCATTCCCGTCGTGGTCTCGCTGCACGATTTCTACATGCTCTGCGCCAGCCTCAAGCTGCTCGACGCGGAGGGCGAGCCTTGCCCCGGCTGCTGCACCGACACGCCCGGCGCGTGCCGCGCCGAGCTCTGGCCCGAAGCCGAGGTCCCGCGCCTGCGCGGCGCCTGGGCGCGGC
>JAQGHZ010000193.1 GCA_028291485.1 Rubritepida sp.
GATCTCCGTGGGATTGCGCGCCGCGCCACGCTGCCCTTCCCTGCGGCCGGGGAATATCCCTTCCACATCGCAAGGGGGAACCACGTGTCCAAACGTCAGATGCATCTTGGGGTCTTCGTGCTCGGGACCGGCAACCATGTGGCGGGCTGGCGCTACCCCGGCGCGGCCGACAGCTTCCTGAGCCTCAAGGGCATCCAGACCATCGCCGCCACGGCGGAGCGCGGAAAGTTCGACCTGCTCTTCCTGGGCGATGGCCTCACCGCCAATATCAATGACCACCCCTCCTTCGTCGTGCGCTTCGAGCCGGTGACAATGCTCTCCGCGCTCGCCGCGACGACGACGCATCTCGGCCTCGGCGCCACCTCCTCCACGACCTATGGCGAGCCCTACTCCGTGGCGCGCGCCTTCGCCTCGCTGGACCATCTGAGCAGCGGCCGCGCGGCGTGGAACGCGGTGACGAGCTCCGGCCAGGGTTCCGGCGCCAATTTCGGCCGGCAGCATCCGAACCACGACGACCGCTACGAAATGGCGGACGAGTTCGTCGATGTGGTCCTCGGTCTATGGGATTGCTGGGACGACGGCGCCGTCGTCGCGGATCGCGAGACCGGCCAGTATATCGACGGCTCCAAGGTGAAGCCGCTGAACCACAAGGGGCGCTTCTACGAGGTGAAGGGCCCGCTCAACACGGCGCGCACGCCGCAGGGGCGGCCGATCATCCTCCAGGCCGGCTCCTCGGAGCCCGGGCTCAAGCTGGCCGCGCGCACGGCGGATGTCGTCTTCTCCGTGGTGCAGGATCTGGGTGAGGCGAAGCTCGTCTATGCCGATCTCAAGGCGCGCGTGGTGGCGGCCGGCCGGCGGGCCTCGGACGTCGCCATCCTGCCCGGCGTCATGCCCGTGCTCGGCGAGACGCTGGAGGCGGCGCGGGCCAAGCTCGATACGCTCCAGGGCTTCGTCAGCGGCAGCAACACCTTCGCCATGCTCTCCAACCGGATGGGCATGGATGTCTCCGGTTTCGATCCCGATGAGCTCGTGCCGGACCTCCCCCTGCCCGACACCTCGCACGGCTTCGCGCGCGCCATGCTCAACAAGGCGCGGCGCGAGAAGATGACCTGGCGTGACCTCAACAACCTCACCGGCGCGGCGCGCGGCCACTGGGTGATCTGCGGCACGCCGGAGATGATCGCCGACACGCTGCAGGAGTGGTTCGAGGGCGGCGCGGCCGATGGCTTCAACATCCTGCCGCCCTACTTCCCGCAGTCCTTCGACGAGTTCGTGGATCAGGTGGTGCCCATCCTCCAGAAGCGCAGGCTGTTCCGCGAGGACTACACGGGCACCACGCTGCGCGACCATCTCGGGCTGGAACGGCCGGCCAACCCGATGTTCCCCTGAGTCAGCCCAGGGGCGGGGTCCAGCCCCGGCCCGGAATGCTCTCCAGCAATTCGCGCGTGTAGCTGTGCGTCGGCGCGCCGAAGATGGGCGCCGCGCCGCATGACGGCATTCGGTCGCTCGAGGATCGGCTCCGGCGTCTGCGAGAAGGTCAGCAGCCCCTCGAATATCCGGAGGCGACGACCAGGGTCGGGCCCTGGTTGTTCACGCCGTCATCTCGCGCGTTGGGCCGGAACGGGTTTAATCTCCCGCCAAATCCCCGGGAGGAATCACCATGACCATCCGCGTTCCGCGCCGCGCCGGCCTCGCTTTGCCCTTCGCCGGGCTTGCTGCCCCCTTGGCGGCCCCTGCCCTCGCGCAATCCAACTGGCCCGACCGGCCGATCAACATGATCGTGCCCTTCGCGCCCGGCGGCACGCCCGACATCGGCGCACGGCTGGTCTCGCCGAAGATGAGCGAGTTCCTGGGCCAGCCCGTCACGATCGAGAACCGCGCCGGCGCCGGCTCCACCATCGGCACGCGCGCCGTGGTGCAGGCGCGGCCCGACGGCAACACCGTGCTGATGGGCTCCATCTCCTTCCTCACGGCCCCGCTGACCGCCCAGCCCATGCCCTTCGACCCCGTCGAGACGCTGCGCTGCGTGAGCCTGGTCTCGACCTCGCCCTACGTCGTGATCGTCCGGGCCGACAGCCCGGCGCGCGACATCGCCGGCTTCCATGCGATGGTGCGCGAGCGGGGTGCCGCGATGAACTACGGCTCGGCCGGCAACGGCACGCCCTTCCACCTGGGGGCCGAGCTCTACAAGCTGAAGATGGGCGTGGAGATGACGCATATCGCCTATCGCGGCACGGGCCCGGCCCTCGTCGCGCTGCTGGCGGGCGAGGTGGACGTGCTGTTCTGCGACGTTCCGGGCGCGACCCCGCATTTCCGCACCGGTGCCGTCCGCCCGCTCGGCACCATGGTCGCGAACCGCATCGCGCAACTCCCCGATGTGCCGACGCTGGCGGAAAGCGACCCGCGGCTGCGCGACTACGACGTCTACACCTGGGCCATGCTGGTCGCGCCCAAGGCGACGCCGGACGGTCCGGTGAACCGCCTCAATGAGGCGGTGCTGCGCGCGGCGCGGGCGCCGGACGTGGCGGCCCGCTTCGCCGAACTGGGCTTTGACTATGTCGGCTCGACGCCGGCGGACGGCGATGCGCGGCTGGCGCGCGAGAAGGCGAAGTGGACCGAAGTGATCCGCGCGGCGAACATCCGGGTGGACCTTTAGGCCGGCTCTCCCTAACGCCACGGCGGCAAGGTGGAGACCGGCAACTCGGCGGAGCAGATGCGGCGGCCGCCCTCGGATGCCTCGGACGATTGCAGATAGGTCTCCTGCAGCAGCGTCGGCGCCAGGCGTCGGCGCGCCAGCTCCTCACGGGCGACGCGCAACGCTTCCGCGCGGCACAGCGCCGCCGGCCCCTCCGCGGTCACGGTCACGGTGAAGTTGCCGTCCGTGCCCTGAAGGATCGCGTGCTCCGGCGCCCTCGCGGCGGCGCAGGCCTGCGCCGCCGCGAGGGCAACCCAGGCGGCGCCGTATCGCGCCCATCTCTCCAGACCCACGGCATGCCCTCCGGCCGGTTATATCGTTCCCTCCTAACCGCCTAGCAGCATTTCCGCCCCGGGCTGCGATAACTCGCCCGATTCCCTCGCGCGCGGCGGCGTCCCCCTCGATCGTCGGAGCCGCAATCCGCCCCGCTCGCGGGTTGCGCCGAGGCGGAACGCGTGGTGCCTTGCGGGGACACGCGCTGGAGAAAAGCATGGACGTGAAGGGCGCCGTCGCGATCGTGACGGGAGGAGCCTCGGGACTGGGCTACGCGACGGCGAAGCGCCTCGCGGGCCATGGCGCCAAGGTGCTGATCGTGGACCAGGCGACCTCCCCCGGCGCCGAGGTGGCGATGGAGCTGGGCGGAGGGTTCGCGGCCGCGGACGTGGCCGACGAGACGACGATGCAGGCGGCCGTCACACAGGCGGAATCCATGGGCCCGCTGCGTGTGCTGGTGCATTGCGCCGGCCGCGGCGGCGCGCTGCGCCTCATCGAGAAGGACGGCTCGGCCGGCAGCCTCGCGCTGTTCCAGGAGGTGATCCGGGTGAACCTCACCGGCACCTTCAACGCCCTTCGGCTCGCCGCCGTCGCCATGGCAAAGAATGAACCCATCGACGGCGAGCGCGGCGTCTGCGTCCTCACCGCCTCCATCGCCGGCATCGAGGGGCAGATCGGCCAAATCCCCTACGCCACCTCCAAGGCCGGCGTGATCGGCATGACGGTGGTGGCGGCGCGCGACCTCGCGAGCAAGGGCATCCGCGTCTGCACGATCGCGCCCGGCATCTTCGACACCCCCATGCTCCAGCGCCTGCCCGAGGCCGTGAAGGCCTCGCTGGCGCAGGGTGTGCCCAACCCCCACCGCCTCGGCATCCCCGACGAATACGGACAACTGGCCATGAGCATCATCGAGAATCCCTACCTGAACGGCGAGACCATCCGTCTCGACGGCGCGCTCCGGATGGCGCCGCGCTGAGATGAAGAAGCCTGAGGAATTGCGTAGCCACCGCTGGTTCGGCGTCGAGACCATGCGCTCGGCCAACCACCGCTCGCGCCTGCTGCAGCTGGGCTACGACGCTCCCGAATTCCGCGGCAAGCCGCTGATCGGGATCATCAACACCTGGTCCGACCTGATGCATTGCCATGGCCACTTCCGCGAGCGCGCACAGGACGTGAAGCGCGGCGTGTGGCAGGCCGGCGGCGTGCCCATGGAACTGCCGGCCATGGCGCTGCCGGAGATCTTCCAGAAGCCATCCACCATGCTCTACCGCAACTTCCTCTCGATGGAGACGGAGGAGCTGGCACGCTCGCTGCCCATCGACGGCCTCGTGCTGATGGGCGGCTGCGACAAGACGGGCCCCGGCCTGATCATGGGCGCCATCAGCATGGGCCTGCCCACCATCTACATCCCCGCCGGCCCGATGCTGCGCGGCAACTGGCGCGGCCGGAAGCTGGGTTCGGGGAGCGACGTCTGGAAGTACTACGCCGAGCTGCGCGCGGGCACGATCAGCCAGCAGGACTGGAACGACATGGAGGCGGGCCTGTCGCGCTCCGCCGGCACCTGCATGACGGCGGGAACGGCCAGCACCATGGCGCTCGCGGCCGAGGCGATGGGCCTCACGCTGCCGGGCGCGGCGAGCATCCCGGCGGTGGATTCCGGCCATGCGCGCATGGCCTCCGGCGCGGGCTCGCGCATCGTGGGCATGGTGTGGGAGGACCTCACCATCGAAAGGCTGCTGGACCAGCGCAGCTTCGACAACGCCGTCGCCGCGACCATGGCCTTCGGCGGCTCCACCAATGCCATTCCCCATCTCATCGCCATGGCGCGGCGCGCCGGCATCGAGATGGATCTGGAGCGATTCGACCGGATCAGCGCTGATGTGCCGCTCATCGCGAACCTGCGGCCCAACGGCGACACCTACCTCATGGAAGACTTCTTCTATGCCGGCGGCAGCAAGGCCTTTCTCGCGACGCTGGCGCCGCATCTCGCGCTCGACGCCGTGACGGTGAACGGCACCATGGGCGCGCAGATCGAGGGCGCGGAAACCTACGACACGGACGTCATCCGCCCCCTGGACAATCCGCTCCAGCCCGAGGGCGGCGTGGCCATCCTGCGCGGCTCACTGGCCCCCGACGGTGCCGTCATCAAGCACAGCGCCGCCAGCCCGGAGAAGCTGGTCCATACCGGCCCTGCCATCGTCTTCGAGGATTACGAAGACCTCGACGCGCGGCTCGACGATCCCGACCTGCCCGTGACCAGGGACAGCGTGCTGGTCCTGCGTTGCGGCGGCCCGGTCGGCGCGCCCGGCTTTCCGGAATGGGGCATGATGCCCATCCCGAAAAAGCTGCTAAAGGAGGGCGTGCGCGACATGGTGCGCGTCTCCGACGCCCGCATGTCCGGCACCAGCTACGGCACCTGCGTGCTGCACGTGGCACCGGAATCCGCCCTGGGCGGGCCACTCGCCTTGGTGCGCGACGGCGACCTCATCCGCCTCGACGTGCCGGGCCGACGCATCGACCTGCTGGTGGACGAGGTGGAGCTCGCCGCCCGCCGCGCCGCCTGGGAGCCGCGCAAGCCGCTGCAGGAACGCGGCTGGACCGGCCTCTACCAGCGCTCCGTGCGCCAGGCCGACACCGGTTGCGACATGGACTTCCTCGAACGCACCGCCCCCTCGCCGGAACCGGAGATTCACTGATGCGCTACGACCCTCAGACCTTCCAGGGCCTCACCTGGCATGACGCCGTCCCTCGTTTCACGGACGGCAGCGACACGCCGCGCGCCTATCTGGAGCGCTGCCTGGAGACCGTCGCGGAGAAGGAGGACGCCGTCCGCGCCTTCGTCGTCTACGACGGCGGTCTGGCGCGCGAGGGCGCCGATGCGAGCGCCGCGCGCTGGAAGGCCGGCCGCCCGCTCTCCCCCATCGACGGCATGCCCATCGGCATCAAGGACCTGATCGAGACCAAGGAGTTCCCGACGCAGATGGGCTGCGCCGCCTATGCCGGAAACTTCCCCCGGCGCGATTCCGCGATGATCCAGGCCCTGAAGCAGGCCGGCGCCATCATCTTCGGCAAGACGGTCACCACCGAGCTCGGCCAGAGCGAGCCCGGACCGACGGTGAACCCCTGGGATGCCACGCGCACACCGGGCGGCTCCTCCTCCGGCACGGCTGCCGCAGTCGCGGCGGGCATGGTGCCGGCGGCGATCGGCACGCAGGTCGGCGGCTCGATCATCCGCCCCGCCGCCTTCTGCGGCAACATCGCGCTGAAGCCGACCCAGGGCGGCATCCATCGCGGCGAGCGGCAGGGCTCGAGCCAGAGCACGGCCGGCGTCCATGCCAACAGCTACGAGGACATGTGGCAGGTCGGCATCGAGATCGCGTCGCGCGCCGGCGGCGACCCCGGCGCGCTCGGCCTGATGGGCCCGATGACCCCGCCGCAGCCGGTGCGCCCGGAGCGCCTCGCCGTGCTGGAAACCGAGGGCTGGGCGCTGCTGCGCGACAGCGAGCGCGATGCCTTCGAGGCGATGCTGGAGCGCATCCGCAAGCTCGGCGTGCCGGTGCTGCGGCGGGCGGACCATCCCTGGATCGAGGCGCTGGAGCGCATCACCGCCCAGGGCAAGGCGGTGACCAACGTCGTAGGGGGCTTCGAGAATCGCTGGGGCCTGCTGAACCTGGAGGAGAACCATCCGGGTGGAATGAGCGCGCTGGCGCTGGCGCGGTTGCGGATCTCC
>JAQGHZ010000196.1 GCA_028291485.1 Rubritepida sp.
TTTCTGGACTCGTCATAAGGAACCTCCCGGCCCGCAGGGTGACGCGTCGAGCGACCCGGGTCTAGGCTCCGCGTCCCGGAGGAACGACATGACCGACATCACCCATTACGCGGCCCGGATGGAGCAAGAGCTCGCCTCCATCCTCGCCATGGCCGAGCGCAGCGTGAACATCGACAGCGGCTCCTACATGGCCGAGGGCGTCAATGCGGTCATCGACATCTGGGCCGGCATGCTGGGCAGCCTGGGCTTCAAGGTCGAGCGCAATCCCCTGCCCGGCTTCGGCGACCAGATGACGGCCCGCCTTGATATCGGCGGCAACGGGCCGCGCCTGCTCATCCTCGGTCATGCCGACACGGTCTGGCCGGCGGGCATGGCCGCCGAATGGCCCTTCGCGCGCATCGGCGACCGCATCACCGGCCCGGGCGTGGGCGACATGAAGACCAACGTCATCATGGCGATGCACGCGCTGAAGTTCCTGCTCGCCGACCAGGCGCTGGGCGGCCTCGCCTCCGTCACCTTCTGCGTCGTGCCCGACGAGGAGATCGGCAGCCCCGGCAGCCGCGCCTGGCTCGAAGCCGTCTCGCGCGAGGCGGATCTCTGCCTGACGCTGGAGCCCTGCCGTCCGGGAGGCGGCATGTGCATCGGCCGCGGCGCGATCGGCGCGGTCTACCTCACCGCCACCGGCGTCACGGCCCATGTCGGCGCCAACCGCGAGAACGGCGCCAGCGCCATCGCCGCGCTGGCGGCGCTCGTCGGGCCGCTGGAGGCGCTGGGCGATCCGGCCAACGGCCTCGGCTGCTCCGTCGGCATCTTTCGGGGCGGCGAGGCGCGGCAGGTCGTCCCGGGCCAGGCCGAGATGCATGTGGACCTGCGCGCGCCGGACGACGACGCGGCGGAGAAGCTGCTGGCGCAGGTGCGTGCCCTGGCCTCGCAGGCGCCGGCCGATCCGCGCGTGTCCATCGCCTTCCGCGGCGGCTTCACCCGCCCGGCCTTCCCGACGCTTCCGGGCACGCTGTCGCTCTACGGCCTTGCGGAGGCTTTCTGCGGGGAGCTGGGCATCCCGGTCTTCTCCGTGGTCTCGCGTGGCGGCTCGGACGGCAGCTTCGCCGCGCGCCTGGGCGTGCCGACGCTGGACGGGCTCGGCCCCATCACCCACGACACCTGCAGCCGGCGCGAGCAGGTGGAGGTGCCCTCGATCGTGACGCGCGGCGCGGTGCTGGCGGGCCTGATGGCGGCCGCGGCTGAAGGTCGCGTGCAGGCCTGAAGGCTCCAGTGTACCTCGACCCTCGGCCTGCTCGCGATTCTCCCCATGGCCGCCTGGATGCCGCATGGGCTGAGGCGCCCGTCGCCGAATTGACGCCACCCCTTCGGACTCGCACTGTGCCGCCCGGACTCGACCAGCAGGGATTGGTAAATTGACCGCAGTGCAGCACGATCCGTTCACGCCTCCGCCCGGCTATCGCCTGCGCCTGCCCGGCCCCACCGAGGTGCCGGAAGCTGTGCGCGCCGCCCTCGCGCGGCCCATGATCAACCATCGCGGCCCCGAATTCCGCGCGATGCTGGCCGAGACCGAGGAGCTGATCCGCCCCGTCCTCGGCACGCAGAATCCCGTGATCTTCCTGGCCGGCTCCGGCACGGCGGCGATGGAGGCGACGCTCGCCAATATCCTCGCCCCCGGCGAGCGCGTGCTGGTGGCCTCGCATGGCCAGTTCGGCGAGCGCTTCGCCGAGATCGCCCGCTGCCTCGGCGCCGAGGTGGACGTGGTGGAGTTCACCTGGGGCGAGGCGCCGGATCCGGCCGTGGTCGGCGCGAAGCTGGCCGAGGCGGATTACGGCGCATTGCTCGTCACGCACAATGAGAGCTCGACCGGCGCCGTCGCCGATCTCGCGGGCCTGGGCAGGCTGACGCAGGGCACGCGCACGCTGCTCGTCACCGATTCCGTGAGCGGCCTCGCCGGCCTCGAGATGCGGCAGGACGAATGGGGCGTGGACGTGGTCGTCTCCGCCTCCCAGAAGGCGCTGATGTGCCCGCCGGGCCTGGGCCTGGTGAGCCTCAGCGAACGCGCCCGCGCCCGCGTGATGCGCAACGAGGCGATGCCGCGCTTCTTCTTCGACTTCCGCAAGGCGCTCACCGCCGCCGAGAAGCACGAGACGCCCTTCACGCCGAGCGTCTCCCATGTCGCCGGGCTGCATATGGCGCTGAAGATGATCGAGGCGGAGACGCTGCCGAAGGTGCTCTCGCGCCACCGCCGCCTCGCCGACGCGCTGCGCGCCGGCGGCGCCGCGATGGGCCTCAGCGAGTTCACCCGCGCGTCGCGTCGCTCCACGACCGTCGTGGTCTTCGAGGTGCCGGCGTCGCTGCAGGGCGGCGACATCGTGCGGCTGATGTACCAGCGCCACGCCTGCGTCATCGCCGGCGCGCGCAACCGGCTCCAGGGCCGGGTGATCCGCATCGGCGTGATGGGCGGGCATAACGAGGGCACGATCCTGACCGACCTCGTGCAGCTCGAATCCGTGCTGCGCGAGCTGGGCCATCCGGTCGCCGCCGGTGCCGGCGTGGCGGCAGCCGCCGCCTTCCTCGCCGGCGCGCCGGAGAAGGTCGCCCAGGCCGCGGAATAACGGGTTTCCGGCGGACGCGGCTTTGTCGATCATTGGCGCGTCGCCGCGAAGGGGATTTCATGATGCATCGCCGTGACCTGCCCGCGCTGGGCCTCGCGCTCGCCGCGGGATCCGCCTCCGCCCCCGCCTTTGGGCAGGAGGTCGTGAACCGGCCGATCCGCCTGGTCGTGCCCTTCGCGCAGGGCGGCACGACGGACCTGCTCGGACGCCTGATCGCCGAGCGCTCCCACGCCGAGTTCGGCCAGCCCATGGTGGTGGACATCCGCCCCGGCGCCTCGGGCACGATCGGCGCCGGCCAGGTGGCGCTGAGCCGCGCCGACGGCACCACGCTGCTGATGGGGGCGCCGCCGACGCATGCGACGGCCAAGGCGCTCTACCCCAACCTGCCTTATGATCCCGTGCGCGACTTCGCGCCGGTGGCGTTGATCGCGACCGTGCCCAACCTGGTCGCGGTCAACAACGCGGTGCCGGTGCGCAGCATCGCCGAGCTGATCGCCTGGTCGCGCGCGCATCCGGGCACGATCAACTACGGCTCCGCCGGCAATGGCGCGACCACGCATCTCTCCGGCGAGCTGCTGAAGCTCATGACCGGCGCGGACATCACGCACATCCCCTATCGCGGCAGCGGCGCCGCGCTGATCGACCTGCTCGGCGGGCAGATCCAGCTCATGTTCGAGAACCTGCCCACCATCATCGACCATGTGCGCGAGGGGCGGCTGCGCGGCCTGGCCGTCACCTCGCCGCAGCGCAGCCCCTCGGCGCCCGAGCTGCCCACCGTGGCCGAGACCGTGCCGGGCTACGAAGCCCTCTCCTGGTTCGGCATCTTCGCGCCCGCCGGTACGCCGGCTCCGCTGGTGCTGCGGCTGCACCAGGGCATCCGGCGCATCATGACGGATCCCGTCGTGCGCGCCCGCTTCGTGGAACTCGGCGCCGAGCGCGCCGATGGTCCGCCGGAGGAGTTCGCGGAACTGGTCCGCGTGGAATCCGAACGCTGGGGCCGCGTCATCCGCGACGCCCAGGTCACCATCCAGTAGGACATCCCCTTGCCCTCGCTTTCCCTTGGTATCGACATCGGCGGTACCTTCACCGACCTCGTGCTCCATGATCCCGCGCATATCAGCTCCGGCAGCCTGAAGGTGCTCACGACGCATGCCGACCCGGTGCTCGGAATCCTGGAGGGGACGAAGCGCCTCCTCGGCGAGTCCGGCGCGAATGCGGCGGAGATCGGCCGCGTGGTGCATGCGACGACGCTGTTCACCAATGCGCTGATCGAGCGGAAGGGCGCGCGCACGGCGCTGCTCACGACCGAGGGCTTTTCCGACATCCTGCAGATCGGCCGCGAGCGGCGCTACGAGCTCTACGACCTGCAGCTCACGCCGCCCGCGCCGCTGGTGCCCGCCAAGCTGCGGCTGGAGGTGCCGGAGCGCGTTAAGGCCGATGGCACGGTGCTGCGCGCCCTCGACATGGAGGCGCTGGACGCCGCCGCGCAGCAGGCGATCGATGGTGGCGCGGAATCCGTCGCCATCCTCTTCCTGCACAGCGACCTGCATCCGGAGCACGAGCGCCGGGCGGCCGAACGGCTCGCGGAAAAATTCCCGCAGCTCAGCGTCACCGCCTCCCACACCATCGTGCGCGAGGTCCGCGAGTACGAGCGCGGCTCGACCGCCACTGCCAACGCCTATGTCGCGCCCATGGCCGGCCGCTACCTCGCGCGGCTCTCCGGCGAGCTGGCCGGCCTGCGCATCGACGCGCCGTTGCTGCTGATGCTCTCCAACGGCGGGCTCACGCATGTGGAGGAGGCGCAGCGGGCGCCCGTGCAGCTGCTGGAATCCGGCCCGGCCGCCGGCGCGCTGGCCGCCGCCCATCTCGCCGGCCCCTCCGAGCCGCGCATCCTCGCCTTCGACATGGGCGGCACCACGGCCAAGCTCAGCGTCGTGGAGCATGGCGAGCCCGAGATCGTCTTCGGCTTCGAGGCCGCCCGCCAGGCGCGCTTCATCGAGGGCAGCGGGTTGCCCATCCGCATCTCCGCCGTGGACCTCATGGAGATCGGCGCCGGCGGCGGCTCCATCGCTCGGCGCGACGCGATCGGGCTGCTGAAGGTCGGCCCGGATTCCGCCGGCTCCGAACCCGGCCCCGCCTGCTACGGCCGCGGCGGCACGGCGCCGACGGTGACGGACGCGAACCTGCTGCTGGGCTACCTCGACCCGACGCGCTTCGCCGGCGGTAGCCTGCCGCTCGACCGCGCCGCCGCCGAAGCCGCGATGGACAGGCTGGCGCAATCCCTCGGCATCACGCGCGACGCCGCGGCCTGGGGCATCCACGACGTGGTGACCGAGGCCATGGCCGGCGCAGCGCGCACCCACCTCGCCGAGCGCGGCCGCGACGCCTCGGGCTTCACCCTGGTCTGCACCGGCGGCGGTGGGCCGGTGCACGGCTACCACCTAGCGCGCAAGCTCGGCATCAAGCGGATGGTGATTCCGCCCGAGGCGGGCGTCGCCTCGGCCTTCGGCCTGCTCACCGCGCCGCCGCGCGTGGATCGCGTGGCCACGCTGGGCCGGCGCCTGATGGCCTGGAGTGCCCCGGAACTGGAGGCGGCCTTCGCCGCGCTGGAAGCCGACGCGAAGGCCGTGCTGGAGCGCGGCGGCTTCGCCGAGGGCGCCTCCTCCGAGCGCATCGTGGACGCCCGCTGCGTCGGCCAGGGCGCGCACATGCCCGTCATCCTGCCACCCGGCCCCTGGCCTGCCGACGACGACGCCCTGCACGCCCTCATCGCGACCGCCTTCCAGGCCGCCTATCTGGCGCGCTTCCGCCGCCCGCCGCCGAACGTGCCGATCGACCTCGTGCATGCCCGCGTGGTGCTGCGCGGCGCGAAGGCCGCGACGGAGCTTGCGGCCGCGCGCTTCGGGGAGACGACCGGCGCGGGCGAGCGGGAAATCCTCGCCGACGGGATCTCCGGCATGGCCCGGATCCACGATCGCGACGGGCTGCGCCCCGGTTTCACGGCCAGCGGCCCGGCGCTCGTCGAGGAGGCGGGGTCCACGCTGGTCGTCGGCCCCAAGGGCCGCTTCACGGTGCTGGATTCCGGAAACATCCTGGTGGAGATCGGCTGATGGCCCTGGACCCCGTGAAGCTGGAGCTGGTCTGGACGCGGCTCATCTCCGCCGTGGACGAGGCGGCCAAGGCCATCGTCCGCACCTCCTTCTCCACCCTCTCCAACGAGGCGAACGACTTCGCCTGCGTGCTGACCGACGCGCAGGGCCGCTCCCTCGCGCAGAACACCGGCTCCATCCCGAGCTTCATCGGCACGCTGCCGGCCACCGTCCGCGCCATCTGCGCGCGCGTCGCGCCGGCCGAGATGCGGGCCGGCGACATCTACATCACCAACAACCCCTGGATCGGCACGGGCCACCTCAACGACGTCTGCCTGGTCCGGCCGGTCTTCCATGGCGGGCGGATCGTGGCCTTCGGCGCCACGACCAGCCACGTCCCCGACATCGGCGGGCGGATCCGCAGCACCGAGGCGCGCGAGCTCTTCGAGGAAGGCTTCCACATCCCGCCGATGCGCCTGCTGCGCGAGGGCGTGGCGGATGCGACGCTCATCACCCTGCTGCGCACCAATATCCGCACGCCGGACCAGACCGAGGGCGACATCTGGGCCCAGGCCGCGGCCGTCACCCTCATCGGCGACCGCGTGGTGGCGACCCTGGAGGATCACGGCCTCGCCGATCTCACGGAGGTCGGGGACGAGATTTTCGACCGCTCCGAGATCGCCATGCGGGAGCGGCTGCGCAGCATTCCCGATGGCACCTACCGCCACGCCTTCGAGACCGACGGGCTCGACAGGCCCTTTCACCTGCAGGTGGCGATCACTGCGAAGGATGGCGACGTCCTGGTGGATTTCGCCGGCAGCAGCCCGCAGCAGCCGCGCTCGGTGAACTGTCCCTTCACCTACACGCGGGCCATGAGCTGGTTCGTGCTCAAGGCGATGCTGCTGCCCGAGCTACCCTCCAATGACGGCATCTTCCGCCCCATCCGCATCGCGGCGCCGGAAGGTTCCATCGTGAACCCGAAGGAGCCGGCCTCCGTCGGCGGCCGCGCCGCGACCGGCCACTACGTGCCCGTGCTGATCTTCGGCGCGCTGGCCGAGGCCCTGCCGGACAAGGTGCGCGCCGCGCCCGGCAGCCCGCTCTGGATGATGAGCATCGCCGGCCGCGACGCCGCCGATCAGCCCTTCGCCAGCACGCTCTTCTTCAACGGCGGCACCGGGGCGGGCGCCGCGCAGGACGGCGTGGACAGCATCTCCTGGCCCTCCAACATCTCCGCCACGCCCGTCGAGATCGCCGAGCGCACCGCGCCCGTGCTCATCCACCGCAAGATCTCGCGGCCGGGCTCCGGCGGGACGGGCCGGCACGCCGGTGGGCGCGGCCACGAGACCGAGGTGGAGAGCGAGGTGGACAACATGGCCGCCGTCTTCGTCACCGAGCGCATGAAGTTTCCCGCCCCCGGCCTCTTCGGCGGCGGCGCGGGCGCCATGGGCGAGGTGCTGATCGACGGGAAACCCGCCAACACCCGCCAGCAGCAGGTGCTGGACCGCGGCACGCGCGTCATCCTGCGCACGCCCGGCGGCGGGGGCTACGGCGAGCCCGCGTGACGCAACGGCCCTTCCTTCGCCGGGAAGGGGCCGCCCTCCTCGGCCTCCTCTCGGTGGTCCTGCTGAACACGATCGGCGCGGACCTCCTCGCGGGCCTCCCGATCGCCTGGTAGCTGGCGGTGCTGGGGCCGGCGGTGATGCTGATCAGCGTGGTGACAGGCAGCAGGTCGTGCTCGGATTGTCTGCCGAATTCATGGCGCTGCTGATCCTGACGCTCTTCGTGAGCCTGGCGACCATTAGGTACGGGGCGGACCAATGTGCTGCTGGGGGCGGTGCACCTGATCCTGTTCGCGGCCTATGTGGCGCTGCTGTTCCAGCCTCGAGGGGCGCGCAGCTACTCCGTCCGGATCAGCCGCACCCGCCGCCCGGCGACACCTAGCGCGAGCTGCCCCGTCTTCAGCGCCAGCGCATCCGCGCCGAACACCTCGCGCCGCCAGCCGGACAGCGCCCGCACATCCGGCTCGCTCTCGCTGGCCAGCCGCTCCAGGTCCTCGGTGTCCGCCAGGAGCTTGGGGGCCACGTTGTGCGCCTCGGCGCTCGCCGCGAGCAGCACCTTCAGCAGCGCCACCAGGGCCGGCGAGGCGCCCGCGCCCTTGCGCGCCTCCAGCGGCATGGGCAGCGCCTCCTCCGGGAGCTTCTTCGCCTCTGATATCGCCGCGATCAGCGAAACGCCCGATTTGCCCCGCGCGAAGCCTTCGGAGACCCCGCGGATGCGGGCCAGCTGCTCCACCGTCTCCGGCGCCGTCGCCGCCACCTCGGCGAGCGACTCGTCCTTCACCAGCCGTCCCCGCGGGATATTGATCCGCTGCGCCTCCGCCTCGCGCCAGGCCGCCGCCGCGCGCAGCACGGCCAGGAAGCGGCGGTTGGTGGATTTGGGCTTCAGCCGCTCCCAGGCCTCCTCCGGCTCGGTGATGTAGGTCGAGGGCTCCAGCAGCGCGTCCATCTCCTGCGCCACCCAGTCGAGCCGGCCTTCCTTCAGCAGCCGCTCGCGCAGCGCCAGATAGACCCGTCGCAGATGCGTCACGTCGCCGGCCGCATACTCGATCTGCGAGGCCGAGAGCGGCCGCACCGACCAGTCGCTGAAGCGGTGCGCCTTGTCGATCGAGGCGCCGGCCAGGGCGCGGACCAGGCTGTCGTAGCTTGCCTGGTCGCCGAAGCCGGCCACCATGGCGGCGACCTGGGTGTCGAAGAGCGGGGTCGGCACCGCACCGAACTTGAGAAGAAAAATCTCCACGTCCTGGCGGGCGGCGTGGAACACCTTCACCACGGCGGGATCCGCCAGCAGGTCGCCCAGGGGGGAGAGGTCCATCCCCTCCGCCTCGGCATCCACCACCGCGACCTCCGAGGCGCCGGCGAGCTGCACCACGCAGAGCTCGGGCCAATAGGTCCGCTCGCGCATGAACTCGGTGTCGACGGTGACGAAGGGTTCGGTACGCAGCCGCTCGCACAGCTCTGCGAGCTCGGCGGATTGGGTAATCAGACGGGGTGTCGGGTCTTGCATGCGGGCCATCCTCCTGCTTTGCGGCCGGAACGAGCGGCATGCAAGGGCACGGGTTGACAGGGAGCCGCCGGGAAGGCCCTTTCCGCCGTCGATCTCCCAGACCTGCAAGGTTCCCATGCACGCCTACCGCACCCACACCTGCGGCGCCCTCCGCGCCGAGAATGCCGGGCAGCCCGCCCGCCTCTCCGGCTGGGTGCATCGCAAGCGCGACCATGGCGGCCTGCTCTTCATCGACCTGCGCGACCATTACGGCCTGACGCAATGCGTCATCCCCTCCGGCTCCGCGGTCTTCGAGGCGGCGGACAAGCTGCGGCCCGAAAGCGTCATCACCGTGACCGGCGAGGTCGTCTCGCGCGAGCCCGGCACCGTGAACGAGAAGCTACCCACCGGCGCCATCGAGCTGCGGGTGAAGGAGCTGGTGCTGCAATCCGCCGCCGATGTCCTGCCCTTCCAGGTCGCGCAGGAGCAGGAGGCGCCCGAGGAGATGCGCCTGCGCTACCGCTTCCTCGACCTGCGGCGCGAGCGGCTGCAGAAGAACATGATCCTGCGCGCCCAGATCATCGACAGCATCCGCCGCCGCATGATCGCGATCGGCTTCAACGAGTTCCAGACCCCGATCCTGACCGTGTCCTCGCCCGAGGGCGCGCGCGACTTCCTCGTGCCCGCCCGCCTGCATCCGGGGAAGTTCTATGCGCTGCCGCAGGCCCCGCAGCAGTACAAGCAGCTCACCATGGTCGCGGGCTTCGACCGCTACTTCCAGATCGCCCCCTGCTTCCGCGACGAGGCCGGCCGCGCCGACCGCACGCTGATGTTCTACCAGCTCGACGTGGAGATGAGTTTCGTCACCCAGGAGGACGTGTTCACCTCGATGGAGCCGGTGATCCGCGGCACCTTCGAGGAATTCGCCGGCGACCGCCCGATGGAGACCGGCCCCTGGGTGCGCATCCCCTACGCGCAGGCGATGCTGGACTACGGCTCCGACAAGCCGGACCTGCGCAACCCGCTGGTGATCCGCGACGTGACGGCTGACTTCGCCGGCTCGGGCTTCGGCCTCTTCGCGAAGATCGCGGCCTCGGGCGGCGTGGTGCGCGCCATCCCCGCACCGGGCGCCGGCGGCAACCCGCGCAGCTTCTTCGACAAGCTGAACGAATGGGCGCGCGAGCAGGGCGCCGGCGGCCTCGGCTACATCACCTTCGACGCGGAAGGGCCGAAGGGTCCGATCGCCCGCAACCTCGAGGCCGATCGCGCCGAGCAGATTCGCGTGGCCTGCGGCCTGAACCCCGGCGACGCCGTGTTCTTCGCCGCCGGCAAGGAGGCCGACGCCGCCAAGCTCGCCGGCCAGACCCGTCTGCGACTGGGCCATGAGCTGGGCCTGAGCGAGAAGAAGGGCTTTCGCTTCTGCTGGATCGTGGATTTCCCGATGTTCGAGTTGAACGAGGAAACCAACAAGGTCGACTTCAGCCACAACCCCTTCTCGATGCCGCGCGGCGAGATGGAGGCGCTGGAAAACCAGGATCCGCTGACCATCCCGGCCTATCAGTACGACATCGTCTGCAACGGCTACGAGATGGCCTCCGGCGCGATCCGCAACCATAAGGCGGAGATCATGGTGAAGGCCTTCGGCATCGCCGGCTATCCGCCCGAGGCGGTCGAGGAGCGCTTCGGCGGCATGCTGAACGCCTTCCGCTACGGCGCCCCGCCGCACGGCGGCATGGCGGCCGGCATCGACCGCATCGTGATGCTGCTGGCCGACGAGCCGAACCTGCGCGAGGTGAACCTCTTCCCGATGAACCAGCAGGGCGAGGAGCTGATGATGGGCTCGCCCTCCGAGGTGGAAGAGGTGCGGCTGAAGGAGCTGTCGATCCGCGTGCAGATGCCGCCGGCGAAGAAGGCGGGGTGAACCGCGCGCCGGCCGGGCGGATCGCCCGGCCGGCGTTTGCCCTTGCAAAGCCGGCCGGTGCGGGCATATACCCGGACCATGACGTCGAGCCCCTGCTATTGCACCGTGCTGAAGGCCGCCTCCCGGCGCTTGGCGGCGCTGTATGACGAGGCGTTGGAGCCCGTCGGCGTGAACATCGCCCAGTTCAGCCTGTTGCGCCGCATCCGCCGCGCTGAGCCCGTCACCCTCACCGAGCTCGGCCGCATCGCGGAGCTGGACCGCTCCACCATCGGCCGCAACACGCGCGTGCTGGAGCGAATGGGCCTGGTCGCGCTCGGCCGCGGCGCAGACCATCGCGAGGCCGTGGTGACCCTGACCGCCGCCGGCCACAAGGCGCTCGACGAGGGCGAGCCCCTTTGGGACGGCGTGCAGGATGCGATCGAGGCCCGCCTCGGCAATACCGGCGTCATGGAGTTGTGCACCGCCCTCCAGGATCTCTGAATTTTCGTCCATTTGTGGGTATATACCCGCGTCAGGAGCCAGCCCAATGTCCCACGCCACCGCTGCGCCAGGCGTCCATTACGGATGGATCGTCGTCTCCGTCACCTTCCTGACCATGCTGGTCACCGCCGCCGCGGTCAGCGCGCCGGGCGTGCTCATCGGGCCGCTGGAGCGCGAGTTCGGCTGGGATACGGCGGACATCTCCACCGCCCTCGCCATCCGGCTGGTTCTCTTCGGCCTGACCGGCCCCTTCGCCGGCGCCTTCATGAACCGCTTCGGCCTGCGCCGCGTGGCCACCACGGCACTCGGCCTGATCGCGGCCGGCATCCTCGGCTCGATCTTCATGACGGAGCTCTGGCAACTGATCGTGCTCTGGGGCGTGGTGGTCGGCTTCGGCACGGGGCTGACGGCGATGGTGCTCGGCGCCACCGTGGCGCAGCGCTGGTTCGTGCAGCGGCGCGGCCTCGCCCTGGGCCTGCTGACGGCGAGCAGCGCGACGGGACAGCTGCTCTTCCTGCCGCTGATCGCGAGCCTGACGGACGCCTATGGCTGGCGCTCGGCGCAGGTGCTGCTGCTGGCCATGCTGCTGATCGCCGCCATCGCGGTGCTGCTCCTGATGCGCGACCGGCCGTCCGACCTCGGCATCGCGCCCTATGGCGGCGACGCGGTCGTCCCCGCCCCCGCGCAGCTGGGCTTCGTGGCGATGCTCGCCTCGCCGATCGTGGCGCTGCGCATGGCCTCGCGCTCGGCGACCTTCTGGGTACTCTTCGGCACCTTCTTCATCTGCGGCGCCAGCACGAACGGCCTCGTGCAGACCCACTTCGTCTCGCTCTGCGGCGATTTCGGCATGGCACCGGTCGCGGCAGCGAGCGTGCTCGCGATGATGGGCATCTTCGACTTCTTCGGCACGATCGGCTCGGGCTGGCTGTCCGACCGCTACGACAGCCGCTGGCTGCTCTTCTGGTATTACGGGCTGCGCGGGCTTTCGCTGCTCTACCTGCCCTTCACGGATTTCTCGATCTACGGGCTGTCGCTCTTCGCGATGTTCTACGGGCTCGACTGGATCGCGACGGTGCCGCCCACGGTGAAGCTCGCCGCCGAGCGCTTCGGCGAGAGCACCAACCTGGTCTTCGGCTGGATCTTCGCCGGCCATCAGCTCGGCGCGGCCTTCGCGGCCTTTTCCGCCGGCTACACGCGCACGGCCTACGAGACCTACCTGCCGGCCTTCTTCGGCGCGGGCGTGTTGTGCCTGATCGCGGCGGTGCTGGTGGTCGCCATCCGCGAGGACCGTGCCCCGGCGTTCCGCGCTCAAACCGCGTAGCGCCGGTGTGGGTCGGGAGGGAAGCAGGATTTGCCAGGGCCCGGCACGCGGTCGTCCAGGGGGCGTTGCCCCCGGCACCTCTACCAAAGGCCGGGAGGCCTTTGGAAACCGTCACTTTCAGGCTGGACGGGGAATGCAGCGGACGCCGTCATGAAAGCCGGTCGTTCTTCAGATCACGATATGCGCGTCGCGCACGAGCTGCCGCCAGCGCGCGAGGTCCGTCGCGACGAGATCCGCAAGCTTTTCCGATCCGCTCGGCGGCGCAGCCTCCACGTTCTGCTGCGCCAGCCGCCGCCGGAAGCTGTCCTCCTGCAGCAGCTCGTTGATCGCGCGGTTCCAGTAGAGTGTCACCCCCTGCGGCGTGCCCGCGGGCCCCATGATCCCGGCCCAGGCGAGGCTCTCGAAATCCGCCACCTCGGGCACGCCCGCCTCCCGCATGCTGGGCACCTCGGGCAGCAGCGGCGAGCGGTTGCGCGCGACCACCGCCAGCGCCTTGATGCGCCCGCCCTGCACCTGCGGCATCGAGCTGGTCATCGCGTCGATCATGAACTGCACGCGGCCGGTGGAGAGGTCCAGCAGCGCCTGCGTGCTGCCGCGATAGGGCACCTGCTCCAGCCGCGTGCCGGTGAGCCGGGAGAACATCTCGGTGTTGAGGTGCCCGGCCGTACCCATTCCCGGATTAGCCGCGATGTAGCGGCCGGGCGTCGCGCGCATCAGCGCCACCGCCTCGGCCAGGGTATTCGCCGGGAAGTCGGGCGGCACGACGATCAGGAAGCCCGTCCAGCCGATCAGCGCCATCGAGACCAGGTCGCGAGTCACGTCGAAGGGCAGGTTGGGCGTGACGGCGGGGTTTACCACGATGGGCGAGTTGCTGGTCAGCAGCAGCGTGTGGCCGTCGGGGACGGCCGACGTCACGGCCTGCACGCCGATCGCGCCGGTCGCGCCAGCCCGGTTGTCCACCACGACCTGCACGTTGTGGCGCGACTGCATCTCGTCGATGAGCAGCCGCGCGATGAGGTCGCTCATATTGCCCGGCGGAAAGGGCACGATGAAGCGCACGGGTCGGGAGGGATAGGCTTGCGCCCGGCCCCGCGTGGCCAGCATCGGCGTGGCGAGGCCTGCGGCGAGCATTGCGCGGCGTGTGGT
The DNA here is from genome assembly GCA_028291485.1 of Rubritepida sp. Classification (GTDB taxonomy): domain Bacteria; phylum Pseudomonadota; class Alphaproteobacteria; order Acetobacterales; family Acetobacteraceae; genus Roseococcus. The sequence continues at coordinate 13,618 of JAQGHZ010000196.1, forward strand.
GCGAGCCATCGATACCTCCCGTGTTTCGCCGCGGCTCTCCGTCCGTCGGTGTTAGGCTGGTCGTCTCCAGTCGAAGGGCTTCGCGCGCGGCAAAGCAAGGTTTTCTCGCAGTGTCGTACCGTTGAACTCTTTCCGGAACACGCCGCGGCGCTGCAGCTCGGGCACCACCAGGCGCACGAAATCCTCGTAGGCACCGGGCATGTGGGTCGCCGCCAGCACGAAGCCGTCGCAGGCCTCGGTCTCGAACCATTCGGTCATGTCGTCGGCAATCTTCTTCGGCGTGCCGTGGAAGCCGGTGAAGTCGCGGATCGTTCCGCGCCCGCTCACCTCGACGAAATCCGCGACCGTCGGGTTCTTCTTGCCCGAGCCCTGCACGACGCGGTCGCGGATGCCCTGGAGGCCCTTGATCCCGGCCAGCTCCTCGTCGGTGAAGGCCTCGTCCATGCGCTTGGTGGCGAAGTCGTAGTTCAGCACCTCGGAGAGCAAGGCGAGCCCGTCCACCGGCTTGGCCAGCGCTTCGATCTGCGCCTTCTTTTCGGCCGCCTCGTCCTCGGAGGAGCCGATGATGGAGTAGATGGCCGGGCAGACGCGCACCTCGTCGGGGTTGCGGCCGAGGCTGGCGATGGTGTCCTTGAACTCGCGGTAGTTCTGGCGCGCGGCCTCGATGCTGCGCTGGGTGATGAAGATCAGCTCGCCCCAGTTCGCGGCGAAGGTCTTGCCGCGGCCGCTCTGGCCGGCCTGGAGCAGCACGGGGCGGCCCTGCGGCGTGCGCGGCACGGTGAAGGTGCCCTCGACATCGTACCAGCGGCCGTGATGCTTGAGCCGCCGCACCTTGTCAGGGTCGGCGAAGATGCCGGTCTCGCGGTCGTTCCGGATGGCGTCGTCGTCCCAGGAATCCCAGAGCGACAGGACGATCTCCATGAACTCGTCGGCGCGGTCGTAGCGCAGATCGTGCTCGGGGTGCTCGCCGCGGCCCATGTTGCGCGCTTCGGAATCGTTCAGCGAGGTGACGACATTCCAGGCCACGCGGCCGCCCAGCATGTGGTCCAGCGTCGCGAAGACGCGGGCGACGTGGAAGGGCTCGTAATAGGTCGTCGAATAGGTCGCGCCGAGGCCGAGTTTCTCCGTCGCATAGCCCATGGCGCTGAGGATGGAGACCGGGTCCATCTTCACCACGCGCACGCCGTTGCGCACGGCCGCGGCATGGTCGCGGCCCAGGATGTCGGGCATGGCGAGGCGGTCGTCGAAGAAGGCCATGTGGAAGCGGCCATCCTCGAGGATGCGCGCGATGCGCTGGTAGTATTGCGGCTTGAGATAGTCCTGCATCGTCTCGGGGTGCCGCCAGGACCCGGCATAGTTCGAGCAGTTCTGCGCCTGAAGGAAGGCGACCAGGGCCATTTCGCCGCGTCGTGACATTCTCGGGAGTTTCCTCAGCCGTTCAGCGCTTCGGTGAGCGCGACGGCATCGCGCGCGGAATCAAGGGCCATGACAAGCTCCAGCACGCGCTGCGCGCGGTCCGCGGAGAAGACGCGGCGGGCGTTGTCGGTGAATTTCTTCTCCACATCCGCAGCACTCAGCGGATTGCCGTCGGAGCCCCGATTCATCGGCTCGCGATGGGTCAGCGTGCGGCCGTCCATCGTCTCGATGACCAGCTCGCCGCCGTAATACCGGGGAAAATTCAGCGTCTCGTCGAGCTCGTATCCCGTGCGGTCGCACAGCGCGAGCGCGTGGGGATCGCGGATCATGTCCTCCTCCAACTCGTCCAGCGTGAAGCGACCGTGCAGCAGGCAGGAGGCGATGGCGTAATGCACGCTGAACTGCGCGTCGTAGGAATTCGCCGGCACCTTCTTCGAGGCCTCGGGCTCGCAGACCACCTTCACCTGGCGCGGATGGATGCGGGCGGTGACGCGCTTCACATCCTCCGGCCGCAGCCCGTGTGCCGCGCGCAGCGCCAGCGCCGCATCGGCGAAGGCGTGGTTGAAGTGGCAGGCGGGATAGGGCTTCAGCGCGTTGTTGCGCATCTCCCACAGCTCGCCAAGCGCTTCGGTGCAGCGGGACAGGTCGTTCGGCGATTTGTCCTGCAAGTGCATGCGGAACAGGCCGAAGCGTCCCTCATAGGCCGCGGGCGGCGCCTTGAATCCGCCGCGGCCGAGCGCGACCGCCGTGATGGCATTGGCCCCGGCGAAGCCGGGATGCAGCCGCTTGGTCCAGGAGCCGTCCTCAAGGAATTCCAGCGAGCCCGCCGCCGTCGAGAGCAGGATGCCCTGCGCCGCCGCGATCTGCGCCGCCGTCGCGCCCGCCAGGCGCCCCGCCGTCAGCGCGCAGCCGAAGGTGCCGACCATGCCCGTCGGGTGGAAGCCGACCTGGTGGAACAGGCTCTGCGCCGCCGCGCCGATCCGCGCCGAGGCCTCGATGCCGAGGATATAGGCCAGCACCGCCTCCGCCCCGCTCGCCCCATGCTCGCGCGCCATGTGCAGCGCCGTCGGCACAGCGCTCGCCGAGGCGTGCACGACCGAATCCGAATGCGTGTCGTCGTAGTCCAGCCCGTGGATGAAGCTGCCGTTCACCAGCACCGCGTCGCGCAGCGGCAGGCGCATCTTCAGCCCAACGACCGGATGCGTCCCCTGCCCGGCCAGCCCCGCGATCGCCAGCGCCGTCCGCTGCGCGAAGTCGAAGCCCGAGGCGGCCAGCGCGATGCCCAGCGCGTCCAGCATGTGGCGCTTGGCCTGCGCCACCACGTCGGCCGGGATCTCCTCCCAGCGCAGCGAGGTCGCGAATTCGCCGAGCTGCGTGGAGATCGGCGTTGCGAGCTTGGCGTCGAGGCTTTGCGTCAGGCTGTCCATGGGCGTTCTCCCTCGTGGCGCGTGGGATCGCGCCTTCGAGCTCATGATGTGCAGTACGGACATTTCTGTAAAGGTCCGGACAAGACTGTCTTGCTGCCGACCGGACCGCCGCCTACACCTGACGCATGATCGCGCCCAACCGCACCTTCCTCTTCGCCCCCGGCGACCACGCGCGCCGCGCCGAAAAGGCCCTGACCCTCGGCGCCGACGCCGCCATCCTCGACCTCGAGGACGCCGTCGCCATCGCGAAAAAGGTCGGCGCCCGCGACCATGTCCGCGCCATGCTGGAGCGCCCCCGCACCTGCCGCGCCTTCATCCGCGTGAACGCCTTCGACACCGAATTCTGCTTCGGCGACATGAACGCCGTCATCGGGCCCCGCCTCGACGGCATCGTCCTGCCCAAGCTCGAATCCGCTGCCCAGCTCGTGGCCGTCGACTGGATGATTTCCGCCCTCGAACGCGCCCAGGGCCTGGCTCCTGGTGGCATCGAGGTCATGCCCATCATCGAGACCGCCCGCGGCATGGCCGAACTCCGCGACCTGGCGGCCTGCGCCGCCTCCCTGGGCGGCAGGGTGCGCCGCCTGGCCTTCGGCGCCGGCGACTACACGCTGGACCTCGGCATCAGCTGGGGCCTCGCCGAAACCGAGCTCGAGCCCGCCCGCGCGCAGATGGTCCTGCACAGCCGCGCCGCCGGCCTCGAAGCCCCCATCGACACCGTCTGGATCGAGCTGCGCGAGGCCGAAGCCTTCGCGAACTCCTGCGCCCGCGGCGTGGCCCTGGGCTTCCAGGGGAAGCTCTGCATCCACCCGGACCAGGTGCCCGTCGCCAACGCCGCCCACTCGCCGACCGAGGCCGAGGTGGAGCGCGCGAAGACCATCGCCGCCGCCTTCAAGGAGGCCGAAGCCGCCGGACTCGCCTCCATCCAGGTGGACGGCCGCTTCGTGGATTATCCGATCGTGGAGCGGGCGCTGCGGCTGCTGGCGCTGGCCGAAAGAATAGCCGCCGCACAAAAGTAAGCATGGGGCTCTGCCCCATACCCCGCTGGGGATCGTGTCGATCCCCAGGCCCCTGACGCGACTCAGATCAGGCCTTGTTCCGTCGCGTAGCGTCGCGCCAATGCCAGGGGCGCCGCCAGCGCTTCCCAGCCGCGCGGCAGGCCCGACGGGGCCTCCGCATCCGAGGCCGCCAGCATCCGCAGCAGCTCCGCCACCAGCGCCGGATCGGCCCGGTCGCGCCGCACCACCATCAGATGATTCACCGGCACGAAGCCATGCCGCGCCACGAACGCCCGCCCCGCCGCCGCGACATCGGGAAACACCGGCCGCGCCCAGTCCATTCGCGGTGCGTCCGAGCCGAAGATCGCCGCATCCAGCGCCCCGTCCCGCAACATCGCGCCGATCTCCGCCCCCGCCGGCGCCCGCTCTGCCCAGGGCGGATCGCCCACCTCGGCCACATGCGGATCCTCGAAGGTCGTCCAGCGGATGCTGTCGGCCTTCACGCCGTGCGAGTCCTGCAGAATTCCCCGCAGCCAAAGCCCCGTCGTCTGGCTGTAGGCCCGCACGCCGACGCGCTTGCCGGCCAGGTCCGCCGGGCCACGGATCGCCGAATCGGCCCGACACAGCAACGAGCCCTCCTGCAGCCGCGACGACAGCACCACCGGCAGCAGGTCCAACGGTTTTCCGTGCTTTTCCGCCTGCAGGAAGGTCGCGATGGCCATTTCGCTCGCGTCGAAGCGCAGCTCGCGCACCATCGGCGCGAAGGCGCGCGTGATATTGGGAAAGTCGGCAAGATCCAGCCGCAGCAGGCTGGAAGGCACGCGCCCATCCAGCAGCGCGGCCGTGTGCTTGTAGCGGCCGATCGCGGCCGACCAGATCGTTGTCATGGCGTTCCCTCTGTCGAGAGCCGCCTTACCCCTCCGCCGCCATCCGCGCGAGCCCCAGCAGCCCAGGCTGCTTGTGCCGGATCAGCCGGATCGGGATGCGCGTCAGATAGTCCCGCATGCGCGGCCGGTCCCGGAAGCGTTCGAGAAATTCCTCGCGTGGCAGCATCTCGGCGAAGGACTGTGCCACGCCGCCTGCCAGGTACACGCCTCCACGGGCGCCCAGGGTCAGCGCCACATCGCCGCAGAAGCCGCCCAGCGCGCGCCAGAACACCGCGACGGCCTCCAGCGCCAGCGGATCGCCGGCCTCGGCCGCCTCGTCGATCCCGGCGCCGTCCAGGACCGGCGCCTTCACGCCGCGCAGCCGCGCGATGCCCTCATGCAGCCTGGAAAGCCCGACGCCGCCCAGCAGATCCTCCGTCGAGACGGCGCCCTGCCGCTCGCGCAGCCAGGCCAGCAGCGCCTCCTCCGTCGCGTCGCGCGGCGCGAAGCTGGCATGGCCGGCCTCGGTCGCCAGCACGCCGAGCCCGGGCAGGAAGCCCGCGACGCCCAATCCCGTTCCCGGCGCCACCACGGCCATCGGCGCGCCCAGGATCGGCGCGCCCTCGGCCCAGGTCTCGACCTCGTCCGCCTCCAGCGCCGGGAGCGACCAGGCCATGGCTTCCAGGTCGTTCACCAGCCGCACCCGAGCGAAGCCGAGTTGCTCGGCCAGCGCCGCCGCGTCCAGAATCCAGGGTGCGTTGGTGAGCTGCGCCCGCCCCTCCGAGATCGGCGCCGCCACGGCCAGGATGGCCTCGCCGGGCTCGCCTCCCAGCGCCGCCAGCGCCGCGCGGATCGCGGGAACCGGGGTCGCGTGATCCGCCACGCGCTGCGCCGCCACCTGGCCGAACCGCCCCTCGCGGGCCAGGGCGAAGCGCGCCCGCGTGCCGCCGAGATCGGCGATCAGAACATCATGCATGCCGTCGAAAGCCCTCACCGCGGGGAGGTAACGCCGTTGGAAGCGATTTGGCATCACCCGATCGCGGCGGCTTCCTCTGCCAGCGCGATCAGGGCCTCCATCCGCGGCACCAGATCCATGGCGACGAACTCGCCATCCACCAGCGCCGTGGCCTCGCCGCGGGCCGCCGCCTCGCGATAGGCGGCCACGAAGCGCCGGGCCTTCGCGACCGCGGCGGCATCCGGGGTGAAGGCGGCATTCACCGGGGCGATCTGGTCCGGATGGAACACGACCTTCCCGGAAAAGCCGAGCTCCCGTGCCGCCTCCGCATCCGCCCGGGTGCCCTCCACGTCCCGCAGCCCGAGCAAATAGGGCGCGTCGATCGCCTGCGCGCCCACCGCGCCGGCCGCCGCCGCGATGGTCGCGCGCGGAAATTCCAGCCCGCGCTGCGTGAGCGCCCCGCCCGTCTGCAAGGTGTAGTCACCCGGCCCGAAGAAGATCCCGACCAGATTCGGCGAGGCATCGGCGATGGCGAGCGCGTTCAGCACCCCGCGCGGCGTCTCGATGGTCGCGATGACGGCGATGTCCGGCGCCAGCCGCGTCAGCCGCGCGTCCAGCTCCCGCAAGGTCTCCGGCCTCTCGACCTTGGGGACCAGCACGGCGTCCAGCCGGTCCCAGGGCAGGGCCGCGAGGTCGAGCGCGAATTCCGCCGTGCCGATGGCATTGATCCGCACGCCGCGCTCGCGCCGGCCGAAATCGACCTCGCGCAGCACGGCCGCGATGCTGGCCCGCGCCTCCGCCTTGCGCGCGGGCGGGACGCCATCCTCGAGGTCGAAGGCCAGGCTGTCGGCGGCCAGCGTGGCGGCCTTCTCCAGCCGCTCCCGGCGATGGCCGGGCGTGATCATCATCGACCGGCGCAGCCGCGGCGTCACGGCGCGATCCCCGGCGGCGGTTTCAGGCCGAGACGGGCAAACCCGCTCTCCAGGATCACGTGACGGAAGGCCGCCTCGGCGCGGTCCGGATCGCCGGAGGCGAGCACCTCCAGCAACCGGTCATGGTTGAGCAGAACCAGATGACTCCCCTTGGGGCTCCCCTGCTCGAAGGCCGGATGGCGGTGCAGGAAGAGCCGCACGAGGTTGCTCATGGAAAGCCAGGCGCGCAGCAGGAACTCGTTGCCCGATTGCCGGCAGACCATTTCGTGGAAGCGCCAGTCCTCGTCGCGCCACTCGGCGGTCCGCCCGCCGAGCGCGGCCACGCGGATGCGCTGGTGCTGCGCCTCCAGCTCGGCCAGGATCAGCGGCGTGCAGCGCGCCGCGACGAGCCGCGCGGCCATCCCCTCCAGCGTCGCGCGCATCACGACCATCTGCGCCGCCTCGTCCGGCGAGATGCTTCGCACGCGCGGCGAATGGCCGGGCTGGCGCTCCACCAGCTGTTCGGCCTCCAGCGACTTCAACGCCTCGCGCAACGGCCCGCGGCTCACGCCGAAGCGCGCGGCCAGCGTGGCCTCGATGATCCGCTCGCCGGGCGCGAGCTCGCCGGCGCGCATCGCCTCGACCATGCGCGCGGCCAGCGTCTCCGCGAGGGAGGCCCGGGGCGGCAGGGTCCAGCGCTCCCCCATCAGATGACCTGGAGGCCCCTGAGGCGGTCGATCTCGGCCTGGTCCAGCTTCATCCAGTCGCGATAGACCTCGTCATTGTGCTCGCCCATCGAGGGGCCGAGCCATTTCACCTTGCCCGGCGTGTCGGTGAGCCGCGGCACGACGTTGGGGATGGCCAGCTCGCCCACGCGCGGGTCCTTCACCGTGAGGATGTTTTCCCGCGCCGCGTATTGCGGATCCTGGAAGATCTCGTCGATGGAATAGACCGGGCCGAAGGGCACCTCGTTCGCCTCGCAGACGGCCTGGAGCTCGTCGCGCGTGTGCTGGGCCGTCCAGTTGCCGACGTACGCGTCCACCAGGGCGCGGTCGGCCTCGCGCTGCTTGACCTTGCCCCACTTCCCCTCGCCGCCCCATTCGGGAACGCCCATGGCGACGGCCAGCCGGGAAAAGATCTTGTCGCTGGTGCAGGCGATGGCGATCCAGCGGCCGTCCTTGGTCGGGTAGTGGCTGTGCGGCACGACATTGACCGTGCCGGGCCCCATCCGCTGGCGGATGAAGCCGTTGAGCTGGAAGGAGGGCGCGAGCTCGTCGAGAATGCGGAAGATCGGCTCGTAAAGGCCGATATCGACCACCTGGCCCTTCCCCGTCTTCTCCCGCGCCTGCATGGCGAGCAGCGCGCCGAAGGCACCGTAGAGGCCCGCCAGGTAGTCCGGGATGGTCGCCGAGCCCGGCGTCACCGGCGGACGATCGGGATAGCCGGCGAGGAAGGACAGTCCGCCGAAGGCATTGCCGATGCGGCCGAAGCCCGGGCGCCCCTTGTACGGACCGGTCTGCCCGAAGCCCGAGATCCGCACCATGATGAGGCGCGGGTTCACCTTCTCCAGCACATCCCAGCCGAGCCCCCATTTCTCCAGCGTGCCGGGCTGGAAGTTCTCCACCAGGATGTCGGCCTCGGCGACCATGCGCTTCAGCAGCGCGGCACCGTCCGGCTTGCGCAGGTCCAGCGTCGCCGACTTCTTGTTCCGGCATTCGGAGAGCCAGGGCAGCGTCTCGCCGCACTCCGTCACGCTGCCGAACTTGCGCAGCGGATCGCCCACGATGGGCAGCTCCAGCTTGATGACCTCGGCACCGAATTCCGCGAGCTGGGTGGAGCAGAAGGGCCCCGCGAGAAAGCTCGACACGTCGACGACGCGGACGCCGTCGAGCGGCATGGGGCGGGATTCGGACATGGGTCTCCTCGGAATTTTGATTGCCGACAGTTTGCACTGGTCAAATTTGTCCGGTCAAGACAAGCTGTCGAAAAATAGGCCGGAAGGAAACGCCCATGTCGCCCATCACCCGGCGCTCCGCCCTGTTGGCCGGTCTGGCCGCGCCCGTCGTAATTTCCCCTTGGGCCCGCGCCCAGCCCGCCTGGCCGCAGCGACCTGTCCGGATCATTGTGCCCTATGCGGCCGGCGGCGGCACCGATCTCACCACGCGTTCGGTAATGGAAGCCGTCGGCCAGCGCCTGAACCGGCCCGTCATCGTCGAGAACCGTCCGGGCGCCGACGGCGCCATCGGCAGCGAGGCCGTGGCACGCAGCGCACCCGACGGATACACGCTCATCGGCCTCAACCCGACGCATCTGCTGCTGAGGCACACCGCGGCCTCGCTCCCCTACGATCCGATGGCGGACTTCACGCCCATCGCCGTCTTCGCCAGCTACGCCTTCGTGCTGCTCGCGAGCGTGGACGCGCCCTTCCGCGACGTGCCGGGACTGATCGCGGCGGCCAAGGCCCATCCCGGCCGCATCGCGCATGGCACCGCCGACGTCGCCTCCGGCGTCACCGCCGCGCAGTTCACGACATCCGCCGGCATCGAGCTGAACGAGATCCGCTACGCCGGCGGCGGCGCTTCCACGCGCGACCTCATGGGCGGGCACCTGCCGCTCGCCTGGGTCAGCACCGCGACGGCGACGCCGCTCGTCAGCAGCGATCGCGTGCGCATCATCGCCGTCACCTCGCGCCGCACCTCGCCCTTCCTGCCGGAGGTGCCGACCTTCGCGGATCTCGGCCTGCCGGGTGCCAGATACGAGGGCTGGTTCGGCCTCTGGGGCCCGGCGCATATGCCCGCCGAGCTGGTGGCCCGCATCAATGCCGAGGCCAATGCCGCCGCGGCCACCGAAACGGTGCTGGCGCGCTACCGCACGCTGGCCGTCGAACCCGCGCCGCTGGAGCCCGCGGCCGTCGCGACGCTCATGCGGGAGGATTCCGAACGCTGGGCGCAGGCCGCGCGCGAGGGTCTGCTTCGCCGGAGCTAGGGTGAAAACCCAACCAGGAATGGCCGAAATATTGGTTTGCAGACCTAGCGCAGGCAAAACATCTCATGGCCAAACAGGAACGCCATCCAGCCCCGCGGTTTCTGGCAGGCCGCAGATCAGGTTCGCATTCTGCACTGCCTGGCCGGCCGCTCCCTTGCCGAGATTGTCGACCACGCCCATCGCGATCACCAAGTTGCGCTCTGGATCGGCCGCATAGCTGACGAAGGCGAGGTTCGAGCCGGTAGCCCATTTGGTCTGCGGCGGCTTGTCAGTCACGCGGACGAACGCCCGCCCGGCGTAGAAGCGCCGCGCCGCGTCCAGGCACTGGGCCGTGGTGGCGCGGCCGCGGCAGTAGATGGTGGCGAGTACTCCGCGGGTCATCGGCACCAGGTGTGGCGTGAACACCAGCCCGGCCGCGCTGCCGCCACTCAGCCGCTCGATCGTCTTGGCCATCTCGGGCATGTGGGTGTGCTTGAGCAGACCGTAGGGCACCAGGT
>JAQGHZ010000226.1 GCA_028291485.1 Rubritepida sp.
CGCCAGGTCGAGATCCGCGTCCGGCCCCAGGCGCCGCGCGACCTCGGCGCCCAGCTCTCGGCCATGCTGGAGGCGCAGACCGGCGAGCGCTGGACCATCGCGCTCTCCAATGCAGAGGGCGAGCCGACGCTGGCCACCCAGTCGCGCACCGCGGAGACGGACCGGCGCGCGTTGGCGGCCAGCCATCCCTTCGTGCAGATGATCCTGCAGGAGTTTCCCGGCGCCACGCTCGATGCGGTGCGCGACGAGAATGTCGATGCCTACGGGCTGCTGCCGGTGCAGGCGCAGGACGAGCCGGATCTGCCGGACTTCGCGCCGCCCGACGCCGAGCCGGTGGGCTTCGACCCCGATATCCCAGAGGAGGATTGATTGAAGAATCTCGGCAACATGCTGAAGCAGGCCCAGCAGATGCAGTCCCGCATGGCGGAGATGCAGGCCAAGCTGGAATCCACCGAGGTCGAGGGCCAGGCCGGCGCCGGGATGGTGAAGGTCCGCCTGACCGGCAAGGGCGACCTGCGCCGCATCTCCATCGACCCCTCGCTGATGACGGCCGACGACCGCGAGGTCCTGGAGGACCTCATCGTCGCCGCGCATGCGGATGCGAAGCGGAAGGTCGAGGCGGCGACGGCCGAGGAGATGCAGAAGGCCACCGCCGGCATGTCGCTCCCGCCGGGGCTGAAGCTGCCCTTCTGAACTGATGCGGCCCAACGACCCCGTCGAGCATCTGATTGCGTTGCTGGCGAAGCTGCCCGGCCTCGGCCGGCGCAGCGCGCGCCGGGCGGCACAGCGCATGCTGATGGAGCCGGAGAGCCGCATGCTGCCGCTGGCGGACGCGATGCGCGCGGCGGCGGCGGCGGTGAGGCCCTGTTCCAACTGCGGCAATCTCGATGCCAGCAATCCCTGCCACATCTGCTCGGACAACCAGCGCGACCATGGGCTGATCTGCGTGGTCGAGGGCGTGGCGGAGCTCTGGGCGCTGGAGCGCGCGCAGGCGCATCACGGCGCGTATCATGTGCTGGGCGGCACCCTCTCGGCGCTGGGCGGCGTGGGGCCGGACGACCTCGCCATCCCGTCGCTTCTGGCGCGGGCGGGCGGGGCGCGCGAGATCATCCTGGCCCTGCCCGCGACGGTCGAAGGCGCGAGCACCGCGCATTACCTCGCCGAGCGGCTGGCATCCACGGGCGTCCCGGTGACGCGCCTCGCGCAGGGCGTGCCCATGGGCGGCGCGCTCGACGTGCTGGACGACGGCACCTTGGCCGCCGCCTTCAAGGCGCGGCGCTAAATCTTCTCGAACACGAAGGTGTTGGAAACGACGCGCCCGGGCTCGCCGGTGATGTAGTTGTCCTCGCGAATTTCGCGCAGAATCAGTCCGCTCCGATGCGCCAGTTCCAGCACCGCGCGCTGCGGCACGACGTGCAGCTCCATCTCCGCGCCCGGCCGCCAGGCCAGATACTCCGCGATGCGGAAGCGGTAGCCCTCGCACCAGGTCGGGATCTGGAAGACGGCGACGCCGCGCGGAGCGAGGCTCGCGAAGGTACGGCGCAGCACCTCGAAGGCGATAGGCGGCGGATCGTGCTGCAGGACGATGCGTGAGAACCACAGGTCACATCGCGGCACGGGCATCAGGTCGGCGGCCGTGACGCGCTGGAGCATCACATTGGCATGGCCGCCCTCCTTCACGGCGGCGGCGGCGAGTTCCAGATGCGGGGCCGAGATGTCGAGGCCGGTGACAACAGCGAAGCGCCGCGCGAGATGCACCGTGATTCGCCCCACGCCGCACCCGTAATCCACTGCATGCGCGAATTCTTCCGCGCGCCGTCCGATGCGGGCCAGTGTCGCGTCGAGTACAGCGCCGTCCCAGGCGCCGCCCTCGTAGAATTCCGCGAGATTCGCACCGATATTCTCCGGGCGGAAGCGCTCCTGCGTCACCACCGACCAGTGCGGAGCGTCGACGCCCATCCGCGTCCAGTAGCGCGCGAGATGCTCGGTCAGCCGCGCGAGCTCCTCCGGCGTTGCCTCCGTCTCGATCTCGGGGGGCGGCGCGTCGAAGCGCGGTGCGGCGTGCTGGTTGATCCCGTGGCGCCGACCGAATTCCGGACTTGCGGCGAAGTGCCGGCCGAGTGTCGCGACATCGGGCGCGGCGCTGATGGCGTGGGCGATGACCTCCTCGCTCTCGGGCTCGCGCCCCAGCATCATGCGATAGGCGAGAACGGCCTCCTCACGGGTGACCTCACCCGGCAAGCGCCGCCTCCACCGCGTCGCCGAAGCGCTCGACGATCATCTCGATCTCCTCGGCGGTGACGGTGTAGGGCGGCGCGAGGATCACGTGATCGCCCTGCAGGCCGTCGATGGTGCCGCCCATCGGGTAGCAGCCGAGGCCGCGGTCATAGGCCTCCTTCTTCACGCGCTCGTTCATCTTGAGCTTCGGGTCGAACACGGCCTTGGTGCCGCGGTCCTGCACCAGCTCGATGGCCCAGAAGAGGCCGCGGCCGCGGATGTCGCCGATGTTGCGGTGGTTGCCGAGGCGCTCGGTCAGCCGCTGCTCCAGCAGCGATCCCATCGCCTGGACATTGCCGAGGAGGTTCTCGCCCGCGATCACCTCCTGCACGGCGAGGGCCGCGGCGCAGGCCATGGGATGCGCCTGGTAGGTGTGGCCGTGCATGAAGCCGCCCGAACCGTCGCGGATTGCGGCGATGACTTTTCCCTGCGCCAGGATGCCGCCGATCGGCTGGTAGCCGCCGCCGAGGCCCTTCGCGATCACCTGGAGGTCCGGGACGATCCCCTCCTGCTCCCAGGAATGCATGGTGCCGCAGCGGCCCATGCCGCTCATCACCTCGTCGAGGATGAGCAGCGCGCCGTGCCGGTCGCAGACCGCGCGCATGGCGGGGAAATAGCCGGGCAGCGCGGCGACGCAGCCAAGCGTGGCGCCCACCACCGTCTCGGCGCAAAAGGCGATGACGTTCTGCGGGCCAAGTCGGAGAAACTCGGCCTCCAGCTCGTCGGCCAGGCGCTGCACGTAGTCGGCGTCGCTCTCGTGGTCGGCGCGGTCGCGGTAGGCATAGCAGGCCGAGACATGGCTGAAGACCGGGCTCAGGATCGGCGCGTAGGGCGCGCGGCGCATGGCGTTGCCGCCCGCCGAGAGCGCTCCCAGCGTGTTGCCGTGGTAGCTCTGCTTGCGCGCGATGTAGCGCGTGCGCTGCGGCTGACCGATCTCGACGAAATACTGTCGCGCCATCTTGATCGCGGCCTCCATCCCCTCGCTGCCGGAGGAGACGAAATAGGCATGGGTCAGCCCACCGGGCGCGTGGCCGACCAGCATGTCGGCCAGCTTTTCCGCGCTTTCGCAGGAGAAGAGGGCGGTGTGCGCGTAGGTCAGCTTCTCCAGCTGTGCACGCATCGCGGCGAGCACGTGGGGATGGCCATGGCCGAGGCAGGCGACGGCTGCGCCGCCCGAGCCGTCGATCACCTCGTGGCCCGACGCCTCGCGCAGCCAGATGCCATTGCCCGAAATGGCAATGGGCGGGTCGACGTTGAGGTTGCGGTGGACGAGGTTGGACATGGGGCGCTCCGGCTGATGCCGGTAAGCTATCCCGAACCGCGCGGATCGCTGAAGGGCCGGAGGCCCGAAAGCGCAAATCCGCCCACAGATACTTAGGGCGGCGTCAGCACCCCGACCGCCGCGCCCAGCATGCAGCAGGCCACCGTCCCCGCCGCGAGCGCCGGCAGGCCGAGGGAGACGATCTCCGCACGGCGCTCCGGGCACATGGTGCACATG
>JAQGHZ010000246.1 GCA_028291485.1 Rubritepida sp.
CGGCAGCCAGGGGATTGAGACATCGCATGACCCATCATCCCACCTACGACGTCCTCGTGACGGGCAGCAGCGCCAAGCTGGAGGTCGGCTACATCGCCATCTCCAACTGCACGCTGGTCCACACCGCCGAGGGGCCGGTGCTCTTCGACGTGGGCGGCACGGTCGCCCGCGAGATGATCCGCGTGGGCCTGAAGAAGCGCGGCCTCGCGCCCTCGGACATCACGCGCATCTACATGTCGCACCTGCATCACGACCATTCGCTGAACATCGACATGTTCCCCACCAGCACGAAGGTCTTCGTGAGCCGGGCCGAGTGGAACTACGTGGACAACCCCCATCCCGGCGACGACTGGGTGCCCTGGATGATCAAGGAGCAGTTCGGCCGATACGACCTGACCTTGCTGGAGGGCTCGGGCGAGCTCTCCAGCGGGGTGCGCTACTTCCAGGCGCCGGGCCACACGCCGGGCTGCCAGGCGCTGGCGCTCGCGGGCGCGGACGGGAAAACGACCGTGCTGGCGGGCGACGCGATCAAGTTCCCGAAGGAAGCGCTGCGCCGCCGCGTGGATCATTCCTTCGACACGCCCGAAGTCGCAGCAAGGAGCATCGACACCATCATGCGCATGGCCGACATCATCGTGCCCGGACACTTCCCGACCATCTACAAGGAGGGCGACAGCATCACCTGGGACGACGGCCAGGCCTTTCCGCTGGTGATGCGATGAGCGCCGCCACCGTCTCCTTCACGGAGATGAAGCACGGCACGCGCGATGACTACGTCATGCTGCACGAGGCCGAGAAGCGGCACTTCACCGGCACGGCGGAGCGCGTCCTGCGCGAGCTCGAACGCCAGGCCGACGAGACGATCGAGGGCTACCGCATCACGCGGTTGGAGCACGCGCTGCAGGCCGCGACGCGCGCCCGGCGCGAGGGTGCGGATGCGGACTGGATCGTCTGCGCCCTGCTGCACGACATCGGCGACGGGCTCGCGCCGCAGAACCACGACCGCTTCGCCGCCGAGATGCTGCGCCCCTTCGTGCGCGAGGAATGCGCCTGGGTGGTCGCCCATCACGGGGCCTTCCAGATGACCTATTACGCGCATCACCTCGGCTGGAACCGCGACGAGCGCGAGAAATACCGCGACAGCCCGCATTTCCAGGCCTGCGTGGATTTCTGCGAGCGCTGGGACCAATGCTGCTTCGATCCAGACTATGCGAGCGACGCGCTCGACAGCTTCGCGCCGCTGGTGCGCGAGGTCTTCGCGCGCAAGGCCTATGATGCGGCGGTCGTGCGGCCAGGCGAAGCGGTGGGACTTCCGGTCCTCGCGCCGGGCTAGAGCTTCTTCCCTTCGCAAGCGCTCACTGCAAAAGCTCTGGCCTATTGCTTGGGAGCATGATTCACGCCCCCGGCGATTCCATCTGCGGCAATCATGCTCCAAGGGTTCAGGAGACCGTCGCGCCCTTCTCGTCCCATTCCGCTGTCAGCACCGTGCCGGTCTCGGACTCCGTGATGAAGATGGTCTTCCCCTCTGGCCCGCCGAAAGCGAGGTTGGTCGTGACCGCGCCCCGGCAGGATTCGAGGCTCGCGACCGTCTGTCCCCGCGGCGACACCACGAAGATGCAGCCGAGCGACGCATGGGCCACGAAGAGGTTGCCGCTGATATCCATCGCCATCCCGTCCGGCCCGGCGACGCCGTGGAAGGAGGCGAAGCGGCCCACCTTGGTCGTGGTGCCGTCCGGCATCAGGGGCAGGCGCCAGACCGCGTTGTCGCGCGTCATGGCGACGAAGAGCACCTTCTCATCCGGCGAGAGGGCGAGGCCGTTGGGGCTCGGCCCGTTAGCGAGCAGGCAGTCCAGCCCACCGCCCGGCCGCAGCCGGTAGACGCGCCCCGTGGGGTCGTGCAGGCCGGTCTGGCCCTGGTCGGTGAAGTAGAGGTCGCCATTGCGGGCGAAGATCAGGTCGTTCGGGCCCTTGAAGCGCTCGCTGTTGCGGCGGGCCAAAGCGGGCGTGACCGCGCCGGTGGCGAGGTCGAGCGCGAGGATGCCCTGCTTGTAGTCGGCGATGAACATGCGCTTGCCGTCGGGATGCAGGGCGAGGCCGTTCGGCTCGCCATCGTATTCGGCGACGAGGGTCCATTCGCCGGGCGCGTCGAGCCGGAAGATGCGACCGTGCGGGATGTCCGTGACGTGCAGCCGTCCCTGGGCGTCGAAGCAGGGGCCTTCGAGGAAGCAGTCGGAGGACTGGCCGAACTTGTTGGCCCGCGACCATTCGGTCACGACGTCGCGGCGCAGGGCCGCGGGCACTTCGGCGTGCACGCGCGTGGCGATCGCGCGGGGCGGGGCGAAGTTCATGGCCTCACTGCTGCTCGATACGCGCCTGCGCGGCGACGCTGCGCCAACGCTCCGTCTCCTCTCGGATGAGCCGGGCGAAGTCCTCCGAAGTCGAGCCGCCGGGCTCGGAGACCTGGGAGGCGAGGAACTCCTTCATGTCCGGCGCGTCGAAGGAGCGCAGCACCTCGGCGCGGAGGCGCAGGATGATCTCC
>JAQGHZ010000256.1 GCA_028291485.1 Rubritepida sp.
CGGGGGATCGTCTCGGCGGTGGAGGCGCACAGCACGCCCCTCGCGCGGCTGGCCTCGGACCACCTGCCGCTGAAGGCGCGGATCGACCTGGGCGCCGCCCAGGTCGCGGAGGCGGCTTGATACCGGCCTCGCACGGGCCGTGACGCCGGCTGGCGTGGGGGCGGCGCTGCCCCCGCCAGTCCGGGTCAATAGCGCGGCGGCTGCTCCGCCATTGCGACGGCCTGGGCGAAGGCGGCGCGCCGCGCCGCGCCGGTCGCGGCCAGGCTCAGCAGCCGGCCCGCCGGCGAATCGCCGCCCATAACCTGCACCTCCGGCACCAGGATGAAGGCGGAGGCCGGCGCGTACCCGCGGGCCTCGGGCCCGGCATCGACCACCGCGAACTCGCCCGGACCCGGTTGCACCCTCGCCCGAGTCCCAGGCGGCAGCCGGGCCGTGATCGCTGAGCTGAAGTCCGGCCGCAGCCGCAGTTCCACCGCCGTGCCGGTCATCGCCTGCGGCACCACGGCTGGGCTTCCGAGCGCCGCCGAGATGGCCACGCGCGCGCCCGGCGAGGCGCGGTTCACCGCCGCGTCGAGCCGTTGCCCGCGTGCCTCGGCAAGATCTCGGATCATGGCGGCCTGCGCGGCGTCCCGGCGCAGCCGGCCGATCGAGCCGGGCGCCGCCTTGGCCTCGGCCCAGCGGCACTGGACCAGGGTGCCGAAGGCGATCTGCAGCCTCTCCAGCGCGTTGCTCTCGCTCTGGAGCTCCACCTCCAGCGTCTCCAGCGCGGGCGCCCGCGGGTCCGGCTCGCCGAAGTAGCCGGCGATGCCGCTGAACTCCGTCACCTGCCGACCGCAGGGATCGCCGGCTTCGGCGACCAACGGCATGGGCACCGGGGGAGGCGGCGGCACGCAGCCGGCGAGCAGCCCGAGCACGCCGGCCAGGGCGCCTGCCAGGGGGACAAGCCGGAAGGTCGGGATCGGAAGGGACATGGGGACCTCGATGATGAAAGCCTCTTTCACTGGTCCCGGCACGGGTCGGGCGCATTCCGCCGCCCGCGGGCAGGGGCCCGCCGCACCGCCGGTGACGGTTCTGCAACGCCGGCGGGCACTTCCGGTCGCAGGAGAATATTCCGTGTTTTCCCCCACTTTGCCGGAAGCCTCCGGGGGGACATGATCCCCTCCATGGGCATCCGCACAAAATTCAATCTCGGCCTCCTGGCGGTCTTCGCCCTGGCCTTCACCGCCGCCTGGGTCTTCCTCGACCGGCAGTTCGTCACCACCGCGCGCAACGAGGTGCTGCAGAGCGCACGCATCATGCTGAGCGCCGCCAATGCCGTGCGGGAATACACGGTGCGGGACGTGGTGCCGGTCGTCACCCGCAACAATCCCGGCTGGATCGCCCCGCTGACCGTGCCCTCCTACGCCGCGCAGACCAACCTCCGCACCATCCGCGGCGAGCATCCGGACTACACCTACAAGGAAGCGGCGCTGAACCCGACCAACCTGAACGACCGCGCGCTCGACTGGGAGGCGGACTTCATCAACAGCTTCCGCAACACACCCAGCCTGGCGGAGATGATCGGCGAGCGCGAAACGCCGATCGGCCGCGTGCTGACCCTCTCGCGGCCGATCGTCATCCGCGACGAGGCCTGCCTCGTCTGCCACTCCACACCCGAGAACGCGCCGCCCCGGATGGTGCAGGTCTATGGCGCCGCCAACGGATTTGGATGGCGGATGAACGAGACGATCGGCGCCCAGCTCGTTTCCGTGCCGATGAACGTCGCCCTCGGCAATGCCCGGCGGAACCTGCACAGCGCCATGGCCATCCTGTTCGGCACCTTCCTCAGCATGATGGTGGTGCTCAATGCGCTGCTGCACCTGGTCGTGATCCGGCCGGTCACGCGCATGTCGCGCGCCGCCACCGCCGTCAGCCTGGGTCAGGAGGGGCCGGCCGTGGAATTCGAGGCGAAGGGCAAGGACGAGATCTCCGAGCTGGGCCGCGCCTTCACCCGCATGCGCCGCAGCCTCGACCAGGCCGTGAAGATGCTGGGCACCTGATCGCATGGCGGAAGGCACTGCGCCGCTGGCCAGGTTCGGCCGGTATCTGGCGTCGGAGGAACTGGGCGCGGGCGCCATGGGCCGTGTCTACAAGGCGCATGACCCGCTGATCGACCGTACGGTCGCGGTGAAGACCATCCGCGCCGACCTGCTGGAGCCGGAGGACCGACCGGAATTCCTCGAGCGCTTCCGCACGGAGGTCCGTGCCGCCGGGCGCTGCGCGCATCCGGCGATCGTCGGCGTCTACGATTTCGCCGACAACGCCGATCCGCCCTACATCGTGATGGAGTTCGTGCAGGGCCGCTCCCTCTCCTCCATCCTGCGCGGAGATCTGCGCAACGACCCTGGCGCCCGCGCCGCCGCGGTGCCGCTGCTGGCCAGGGCCATGCTCCAGGTGCTGGACGGACTCGGTGCCGCGCATGCGCTGGGCGTGGTCCATCGCGACATCAAGCCCGGCAACATCATGGTGACGCCGCAGGGCCAGCCGAAGATCGCCGATTTCGGCATCGCGCGGCTCGGGTTGTCGGCATTGACGGCGGCCGGCGGCGTGGTCGGCACGCCCTCCTACATGGCGCCCGAGCAGGCCATGGGCCATCCGGTGGACCAGCGGATCGACCTCTTCGCCGCCGCGGCGGTGCTCTACGAGATCCTGCTCGGCCGGCCGCCCTTCGCCGCGCCCAGCCTGGCCGAGACGCTGCTGCGCCTGACCGCGCCGGAGCCCGCCGACCTCGGCGCCCTGGCCGGCACCACGATGGGCGAGGTGCTCGCCCGCGGCCTCGCGAAGGACCGCAACTTCCGCTTCGCCTCCGCGCAGGAGTTTGCCGAGGCGCTGCGCACGGCGCTCGTCGGCGGCGTGCTGCCCGACGATGCCACGCGCGTGCTGGCTCCCCCCGCGCCGCCCGCCGGAACCACCTCGGGATCCGCCTTCAACCCTGCGCTGGTCGAGCGCCTGCGCCTGGACCTGGCGAGCCGGCTCGGCCCGCTGGCGGTCACGCTGCTGCGCCGCGCCGCCGCGGCCTCGGCGAGCGAGGAGGAACTGCTGCGCGCCTGCGCCGCCATGATCGAAGCGCCGGAGGAGCGCGTCGCCTTCCTCAGGTTGCACGGCGCAGCCGCCGAGCCTGCGCCGCCCCTCTCGACGGCGACGGCAGCCCGCACGCCGACCCTGGCTGCCGCCCATCGCTTCGAGCTCGCGCCGGGCACCCGCGTGTCCGCGACCGAGACGCTGGCCTTCGTGGTGGGGCCGCTCGCCAAGGTCCTGGTGTCGAAGGCGGCCGGCCAGGCGGCCGATTCGTCGCATTTCGTGGAGCTGCTCTGCGCCCATGCCACGGCGGATGAGGTGCCGGCGCTGCGGCGCAAGCTCGCCGGCCTGTTCCGATCGTAATTTGCGGTGCCTGCCCGTGCATGCTGTCGTCGCCGGCACCAACTTCGGCCTGAGATGTCCCTGCTCCTTCGATCCTGGCCGCTGCTGCTGGCCCTCGGCGTTTCCGCCTGCGCGTCGGGCGCGGCTCCGTCCTTCGATGCCTGCGCCCCGGCCGCCGCCATGCTCGGCCGGCAGATGGCGGAGAGCGGCGTCGCCCCGCCCGGCGCGGCGCCGCGCCGGGCCGAGATGATGGCCGCGCTGCGGCTCGCCAACCTCCATCTCCAGCTCTCCCAGGATGCGGCCTCGCGGCTCTTCGAATGCCGGGCCGCCGAGGCGCAGGCGGTCCGCGAGGACCAGGCGGCCGGCCACATCTGGCGGGTGACGGCCGAGTTCCGCATCGCCCGCATCCGCTCGGCGCTGGGGCAGGAGATCGAGGCAGCCCTCGTCGTCTCGGAACGGATCGGCGCCGCCGACGCCGCATTGGTTGCCGCCGCCTTGACGCAAGGTGCGGCCACGGAGGTGCGGCAGGAGGCGGAGCTGCGCCGCCTCGTCGCCGCGAACATCGCACTCCGCGAGAGCTTCGGCGCGACGGTGCTGCTGGCCGGGCAGATCACCGACATCGAGATGGATCGCGACCGCACCAGCCGATAGGCGGGCGAGAAAGGCGGGGCCGAAAGACGGGGCCGCGAATGCCTGCTGGCAAGCGCCGCCATCGCCTGTAGTCTGCGCCGCAACAGGAGGCGGCAGGGTTCATGGCGATCCAGCAGGTCGGCAAGTACGAGATACGCGGTCGCCTCGGCGCCGGGGCGATGGGCACCGTGATGGATGCCTTCGACGTCGTGATCGAGCGCCGCTCCGCCCTGAAGGTGATTCCCCGGCCCGCCGCCGGCGACGTCGAGGGGCAGGAATCCCTCGCCCGCTTCAAGCGCGAGGCCCAGGCCGCCGGACGGCTGAACCACCCCAACATCGTCGCGGTCTACGACTACGGCGAGGACAGCGAGAACGCCTGGATCGCCATGGAGCTGGTCGAGGGCGGCACGCTGAAGCAGGTGCTCGACAAGGGCGAGCGCTTCGCGACGCCCGAGGTCGCGCGGGTGATGGAGCAAATCCTCGCCGGCCTCGACTACAGCCACAAGCGCGGCGTGGTTCACCGGGACATCAAGCCGGCGAACATCATGCTGACTTCGGACGGCACGGTGAAGATCGCCGATTTCGGCATCGCCCGCATCGAGAACTCCTCGATGACGCAGGTCGGCACGGTGATGGGCACGCCCTCCTACATGGCGCCCGAGCAGCTGCGGGGCGAGCCGGTGGATGCGCGGGCCGATATCTGGGCCTCGGGCGTGTTGCTCTACCAGCTGCTGACGGGCGAAAAGCCCTTCGAAGGCGGCTTCTCGGCCGTGCAGCACAAGGCCATCCACACCGAGCCGACGCCGCCCTCGACGCTCTCGGTGACGGCGCCGCGCGCCTTCGACGCGGTGGTGGCGAAGGCGATGGCCAAGCGTCCCGAGGACCGTTTCGCCACCGCCGCCGCCTTTTCCGAGGCGATCCGCGGCGCGCTGACGGCGCCTTCCGCCACGCCTTCGGCCCCCGCGCCGCTGCCCATGGTCGATGCCGACGCCACCGTGGTCTCCGGCACCATGCGCCCGGCCGCGCCGCCTCCGCCGCCGGCGTCCGCGCCACCCCCGCCACGGGCGAAGAGCGGCCCGCCCGTGATGCTCATCGGCGGCGGCGTGGCGGCCGCGCTGGTGGCCGGCGCGGCGGCCTTCCTGTTCCTCGGCAACGGCACGACGCCCCCGCCGACCCCTCCGCCCAGCGCGATCACGCTGGCGCCGACCCCGGAGCCTTCGCCGCCTTTGGCCTCGTCGACACCCTCGGCGCCGGTCGCGGCGCCGCCCTCGGCACCCGCCCCCCGCCCGGCGGACATCGCCGTCGTGCAGCCCAGCCCGGTCGGCCCACCGCCGACGCCGGCGCCCTCGGTTCCGGCCCCGGTCCCCGTCGCACCGGCGCCCACGCCTGTGCAACCGGCGCCCGCGACGCCCGTCCCCACCGTGCCGGCCCCTGCGGGCCTTACCCCGACGACCCCGGCTCCCTCGACGCCGGCGCTGGTGCCGGCCGTGCCCGCGCCGGGCACGCCGAGCCCGTCGCCGTCGGGATCGCGGGCGAATTCGGGCAGCGCCTCACCGGGCACCTTCCCCTCGGCGCCCCTGCAGCCCACGGAGCGGCCGGCGGCGCCCCAGCAGTTTGCCCTCGCGCCGCGCCCCGCGCTCGACTTCCGCGCCGCCGCCCTCGCGGCCGCCGCGGCGCCGGCCTGCGGCCTGATCGCCGCTTCCGCCACCGACGACGCCCTGACGCTGGAGGGCGTGCTGCGCCGCGGCGAGGATGGGGCGCTGCGCCGGGCGCTCGCCGCGCGCGACATCCCGCTGGCTTCGACCCGCCTCGCGGTGCAGGGCTTCGACGGCCCCTACTGCCCCGCGACGGATGTGCTGCGCCCCTACCTCGCCCCACCGGATGCGGCGCCGCGCGTCCGCCCCGTGGGCAACCTCCCGCTGGTGAACGGGCAGTTCCTGCGCTTCGACGTCATCATGCCGGGCTGGGGCGGCAACCTCCACGTCACCTATTTCATGAGCTCGGGCGAGGTCGCGCACCTCGTGCCCTCGGCGCCGCATCCGGCCAACGTCACGGTGCGGCTGGGCGAGCCCCGTGCCGGCTTCCCGGGGTGGGAGGTGACCGAGCCCTTCGGCACGGACCTGCTGGTGGCGATGGTCAGCGAAGGCCCGCTCTTCCCCGCGGCGCGGCCCGAGGTGGAGAAGCAGGAGACCTATCTGGCCGCGCTGGCGGAGGCCCTACGCAACGCGCGCGCGCAGAACCGCCGCGTGCAGGTCCGGCCTTTCGTCATCGAGACCTCGGCACGCTGACGGCCGAATGCCTCCAGAGCCTATGAGCGACTTGCCCGAATCCGGCCGCAAAGCGGCCGGCGCCGCCCCACCGACCTGCCAGCCTGGCGCACCGGAGGCGCGGCGAAGGCAAAGCGGCGGAGCCGCCGCCCGCCGTTTGAGGGCACAAAACTACGGCTCTTCCGGCGCGCCCGACCGCAGCATCGCCCGGATCCGGTCCGCCTGCTCGTCCGACCATCCGAGGTCGCGCGCGGGGTCGAAGAAGCGCCGGTCCGGCGTGTAGAGCAGATAGGCCATGGCCTCGTTGGCCATCACTTCCTCCTGCTTCGTGTCGTAGCCCTCGTCGCCGAGGAATCGGCGGATCGTGTCGCGCTCGGCCTCGGAGAGGCCGCGCTCCCAGATGCGCATCACATGCGCCGCGAAGAAGGGCAGGGTGAAGAACTGCCCGTGCCCCAGCTCGTGCCGCAGGATGGCCGCGCGCATCGCGGCGTCGACATGCGGGCCGAGCGCCGGGAGGGTGAGGATCGCCGCGTCGCGCGAGCGGTCCACCTGCCGCGCCAGCTCCACCAGCTTCCGGACCCAGAGCTCCAGCGGATTGAGGGTCACGCCGTCGCGCTCGGCCCATTGGAAGAAGCGCGCGAGGTCCGAGGCGCGGTAGTTGTGCCCGAAATACCAGGTCGAGGAGGTGCGGCCATCGGCGGTGATGGCGCCCGCCAGGGCTTCGTCGCCCAGCACGCGGTCGCGTGGGGTGCGCGCCTTCTCGAGGAGCGCGGCCATGCGGTTCATGGCGCGGCCCTGCAACTCCAGATTAGGGAAGTCGAGCACCCAGACCAGCGGATTGGGCGCCCAGCGCATCGCCATCGGCTCGACGGCGCGATTCGCCAGGATCTCGTCGGTGGAGGATGCGGGCGGCCCCTCGGGCGGCGGCGGCTCGGCGGGGGGGCGGACGGGTGGCAGCTCGACCGGTGCGGCAGGGTGGCGCAGCCACCAGCAGGCGCCGCCGCCGGCCGCGGCGAGCGTGCCGGCACCCGC
>JAQGHZ010000056.1 GCA_028291485.1 Rubritepida sp.
GAGGCGCTGGCGGGCCGGCTCGCGGCCGGCGCCGGCGAGGCGGTGCAGCTCCGGATCCAGGCCGCGCTCGACGCGCCGCGCGAGGGGCGGCTCGACCAGCCCGTCTGGCTGCCGGATGCCGAGGCCGCGCTGCTTAGCCGCCTCTGCGAGCTGGGGCTGGGAGGAACGCCGGACCGCGGCACTTTCCTGCATTGGCTGGATGAGCTGGAGAGCGGCCAGTCTCCCGATTCCGTCACCGGGGAATTGCTCGCAACGCCCCAGGGGCATGCCCACGCCGCCTATGCCGATGGCCACGCGTTGGCCGCGACCGCCGATTGGATGTTATAGCGTCCGACTTGCCACCAACGATGTTATATCATTACATGGCCATCGAAAGCTCAAGGGTCATGTCATGCGGTCACTGCCTCTCTGGATCTTAGCCGGCCTGCTGCCGCAGGTTTCCATGGCCCAGACGACGACCGAGACGCCCACCACCGAGCTGCCCGAGATGGTCGTCCAATCGCAACGGCTGAACCAGGCGCGCACCGACATCTCGCCCACCCTCGGCGCCAATGTCTCGACACTGGAGCGGAGCACCATCGAGGCCCTGCCGGTCGGCGGCGCGCCCACGGTGAACCAGCTCCTGCTCACCTTTCCGGGTGTGGTGCAGGACAGCTTCGGCGAGATCCACATCCGCGGCGAGCACCGCAACCTGCAATACCGCCTCAATGGCGTGACCATTCCCGAGGGCATCCAGGGCTTCGGCGCCTTCTTGGACGGGCGGGCGATCAGCTCCTTCTCGCTGCTCACCGGCGCGCTGCCGGCGCAGTTCGGCTACCGGACAGGCGGCGTGATCGACGTGAACCTGCGCGCGGGCGCCACGGATCCCGGCGGCTGGGTCTCGGCCTATGGCGGCAGCTACGGCACCTTCCAGCCCTCGGCCGGCTATGCGGGCACCTACAAGGGCTGGGACTATTTCGCGACCGGCACCTTCCGCCAGAGCCTCCAGGGCATCGAGCCGCCGACCGGCGACCGCAACTCCATCCACAACCGCACGGACCAGTATCGTGGGCTGGTCTCCGTCTCGCGGCTGCTGGACGACACGACGCGGGTGAGCTTCATCGGCGGCGCCTCGGCCAACCGCTTCCAGATGCCCAACAACCCCGGCCAGGCGCCGGAATTCACCGCCAACGGGATCAGCGACTTCAACAGCTCCATGCTCAACGCGCGGCAGTGGGAGCGGAACTATTTCGGCATCGCCTCGCTGCAGGGCTCGCGCGGCGCACTGGACTGGCAGGTGGCCGCCTTCGGCCGTCGCTCCTCCACGCATTACGTGCCCGACGTGCAGGGCGAGCTCGTCTTCAACGGCGTGGCCAGCGACGTGCGGCGCGAATCCAATGCCGGCGGACTCCAGGCCGACGCCTCCTGGCGGCTCAACGCCACCAACACGCTGCGCTTCGGCGTGATGAGCATGGCCGAGCGCAGCATCGCCCGGAACGCCTCCACCGTCCTGCCGCTCGACGCCGAAGGCCAGGCCATCGACGCCCCCTTCACCATCTTCGCGAGCCGCGCCCGCACCAACTGGCTGCACGGCGCCTATCTCCAGAACGAGTGGCGAATCACCGACCGGCTCACGCTGAATGTCGGCCTGCGCGGCGACTACGCCGACCAGGCAGTCCAGGCGAGCCAGCTTTCGCCGCGCATCAACGCCGTCTGGCGGCCGCTCGACGGGACCACGCTCAGCCTCGGCTATGCGCGCTACTTCACGCCGCCGCAGCAGGACCTGATCGCGCCCTTCACGCTGACGCAGTTCGAGAACACGACCAACGCGCCGCTCTCGCCGCGCTCGGATCTGCCGCGGCCGGAGCGCAGCCACTACTTTTCCGCAAGCATCTCGCAGCAGGTGACCTCGCGCCTGACGATCGGCGCCAACGCTTGGTACAAGCAGGCGACCGACATGCTCGATCTCGGCCAGTTCGGCCGCGCGCTGGTCTTCACACCCTTCAACTACCAGGACGGCCGCACCTATGGCGTCGAGTTCACGGGCCAATGGCGCAGCGAGCGATTGGACCTCTACGCGAACCTGACGCTCTCCCGCGCGACGGGGCGCGGCATCCGCAGCAGCCAGTTCAACTTCGAGCCCGACGAGCTCGCCTATATCGCCGGGAAGTATGTGCGCACGGACCACGACCAGCTCGTCACCGCCTCGTCCGGCGCGGTGTACCGACCCTGGGATGGCGGGCGCCTCTCGGCGCAGATGATCTATGGCAACGGGCTGCGGCGCGGCTTCGCCAACAGCGAGAAGCAGCCAAGCTACGCGACCTTCAATTTTGGCCTCGCGCAGGATTTTTCGGGACCGGATGGCGGCCGTTGGACGGCGCGGGTCGACCTGATCAACCTGACCGACCAGGTGGTGCAACTGCGCGACGGCTCGGGGATCGGCGTCGGCGCGCCGCAATTCCTGCCGCGGCGCGCCATCTATGCGGGGCTCTCGCGGGCCTTTTAGAGTCGATCAGCTGAGACGGAATCGCCGAAGCTGTGAATCGCGCTCCCAGCAGAACCTGAAGCGTGATCAAGCGGCCTCGGGCCGGCCGGCGCTGACATAGGCCTTCAGCAGCGTGAACTCGACGAGATCCCGCTGCGCCCGGC
>JAQGHZ010000294.1 GCA_028291485.1 Rubritepida sp.
TTCCCTGACGCGGGAGCATGCGCTAGTGATGCGGCGGTCCGGACCCGTAGCTCAGCTGGATAGAGCGCTGCCCTCCGAAGGCAGAGGTCGAAGGTTCGAATCCTTTCGGGTCCGCCAATCTTTTCAAGAACTTAAATGGCTCGCTCAGCGGGGTTGCAAAGCCCGGGGTTGCACCACGCATCTGTGACAGCGTTCTCGAGTTCGCCTTCGGCGCGCGGGGGAGATTGCTTGTCGCTCCGTGGCGGGCTGCCCAGATTCACGACCCATGAACGCCACCGTGAGAATCCATGCGGCCGGATGGAAAGACTCACCCCCGGCCGGCGGGTCGATCTATCGTGTCCCAGCCGGTCGGGACGGTTCGTGCCGGCGTTTCGTAGGGAGGCAGCAATGGCCGTCGCCAGCGTGTCGAAGATTACTGCGGCATCGTCGCAAAGTTTTGAGGCGGCAGTACGGGAGGGCCTCGAACGAGCCAACAAGACGCTACGTGGTATCACCGGCCTGCACGTGCTGGAGATGAAGGCCAGCGTCCAGAATGGCTCAATCGCGGAGTATCGCGTCACGATGGAGGTCACCTTCGTCCTGGAGGGCTGAGAGGGGCAGGAGCGAGAGGCGGCGCGATCTGGTTCATTGAACATCCCCGCCGCGAGTCCGTGATGGCGACCGGCAGGCGATAGGGCTCACGTCGGGCGGGCCATTACCCGCCATCAGCCCGGACATGCCCTGTGCCATCATGTCGAAGCCGCCATGCTGTGCCCAGGGTCCGGTCTGGCCGAAGCCCGAAATGGAGGCCACGACGAGGCGCGGATTGGCGGCGTTAGTGCCTCCCACCCGAAGCCGGGGCGCGCCAGGGCCCCCGGTCTGAAATTCTCCACCAGAACATCGGCCCGGCGCACCAGAAGCCACAGCAGCTCGCATCCGCGGCGGCCTTCAGGTCAAGGGCAATGCTGCACTTGTTACGGTTCCACAGCGCGAAGGGCTGGCTGCGTTCTTCCATGAAGGGCGGCATCCGGCGGGCCTCGTCGCCCTCCGGGCGTTCGACCTTGATGACGTCCGCCCCCAGATCGCCAAGCATCATCGTGCAATAGGGGCCGGAGAGGAACGTTGTCAGATCGAGGACGAGCAACCCGTCCAATGCGCTCACGCCGCTCATTCCGGTCGCAGTCCGGCATCATTGGCGATGCGCGTCAGCAGCGCGCGCTGGTCGGTGACGAAGCGCGCGAATTCGGGTCGCGGGAGGAAGGCGGCTTCCATCCCCAACACCGCGAGGCGCGCGCGCACTTCGGGCATAACGACAGTTCGCGCCGCCGCATCCTGAATGCGGTCGAGGATGGCAGGGGGTGTTCCCGCGGGCGCCCAGAGGCCGATCCACTCCACGAGCTCGAAGCCGGGCAAGGCGGCCTCGGCCACGGTCGGTACGTCCGGCAGGACGGACATGCGCGTTGCCGAGGAGACCGCCAGCGCGCGAAGCTGACGCCCCTGCACGAGGCCGACAGCAGATGGAGCCGTGGCGAAATTGAAATGCGTGTCCCCTGCGAGCACGGCCTGCGCACCTTGGCTTCCGCCGCGATAGGGCACATGGGTGGATTCGATCCGTGCCTGCTGCACAAAGAGAAAGCCCGAGAGGTGCGAGGCGGTGCCGATCCCGGCGCTCGCCCAGGAA
This sequence comes from Rubritepida sp., assembly GCA_028291485.1. Classification (GTDB taxonomy): domain Bacteria; phylum Pseudomonadota; class Alphaproteobacteria; order Acetobacterales; family Acetobacteraceae; genus Roseococcus. The sequence continues at coordinate 1,661 of JAQGHZ010000294.1, forward strand.
ATGCGCCCGCTCTGGGCGCGCGACTGCGCGATATAGGTAGCGAGGTCCGGCGCGCTCTCATTGGCCGGCACGATCATGACGAGGGGCATGATCGACATGCGCGCGATGGGGGCGAAGTCGCGCTCGTAGTAGAAGGGCAGATTGCGGACGAGCATGTGGTTGAGTGCATGCGCCGAGGGGTCAGCCAGGAGCGTGTAACCATCCGGCCGCGCCTGCGCGACGATCGCAGCGCCGATGGTGCCAGCCCCGCCAGTGCGGTTCTCGATCACGAAAGGCTGGCCAAGGATCTCGCCCATCGGGCCCGTCAGCACCCGCATGGTCGCATCGGTGCCACCGCCCGGCGCGTAGGGGATGATCAGCCGGATCGGCCGCTCGGGGAAAGGCTGCCCCTGGGCCAGAGCCGGGACGGCAAGCCCCACCAACGCCGCGGCAAGGCCGCGCAGAAATGTCCTTCTCATCATTGGTCGTTCCTTTCCTCTATTTTTTATCGTTGGTTTGGTCAGGGCAGCCCGTTCCTGCCATGGCGCAGATAGGCGGGCCGCTGCGACAGCTGCTCGAAATAGGCGGATACCATCGGGAAATCCGGCTTGCTGAAGCCCTGCACGGCGAACCAGCGATTCACCACGAGGCCCATCGGGATATCGGCCAGCGTGAAATCACCGCCGCACAGATAGGGACGGCCATCGGCGAGTTCCTGATCGAGCAGGCCGATGCAATGGGTGAAGTCCTTTCGCCCCTGATCAACAAACCATGGGTTGTTCCACGGCGCTTCCTGAAGCTGACCGCCGAGGAAGGCGCCGCGCATCGCGTGGGTCAGGTCGTAGGCGACCCAGTCCATCCATTGCTCGACGCGCACGCGGCGCTCCGGCGCCGATGGGTAGAGATGCTCGGCGTCATGCTTCAGGCAGAGGTAGCGCATGATGGCGTTGGATTCGCGCAACACCCGATCGCCATCGAGCACCACGGGGATCTGCGCCACCGGGTTGAGGCCCAGGAATTCCGGTGTGGTGGTCGGCTTGAATCCTCGGCCCCAATCCTCTCGCACGTGGGGAATGCCCAGCTCGTCGCAGAGCCAGAGAATCTTTCGGACGTTGAAGGAATTGGGGCGTCCGAGAATGCGCAACGTATCAGCGCCCATGGAAGGTGGCCTCCCTTTTTTCGGCGAAGGCTCTTTCGGCCTCCCGGTGATCCTCGGTGAACCATAGGCGTGCAAAGACCTCGGCCGCCACCTGCCGCGCTTCGGCAGACGGGCGCCCCAAGGCACGCAGGGCTTCCTTCGCGCCGCGGATGGCGAGCGGCGCGGCGCCTTCCAGCGCGGCGGCGATCTCGAGCGCGGCGCGGCGCGCATCCTCCGCCACGATGCCCACGAGCCCCGCCTGCCGCGCGGCCTCGGCCGAAAGGCGTTCCCCGGTCAGCAGCAGCCGCATGGTGATGCCGTGCCCCATCAGCGCGCTCAGCCGTTCCATCCCGTCCCAGCCGGGGATGATGCCGAGGCGAAGCTGCGGAAATGCGATCACGGCTCCCGCACCCGCCACGCGCAGGTCGCAGGCGAGCGCGAGTTCCGCGCCGCCCCCGAGCGCGTAGCCGTCGATCGCGGCGATGACCGGGAGCGGGGTCGCCTCGATCGCATCGAGCAGCGCGCGGGCCGCGCCGAAGACGCGCTCCAGCTCGTCGCGGCTCGCCAGGGCGCGATGGGCCTTGAGGTCGCCGCCGGCGCAGAAGAAGTGGCCCGTGCCGGCGAGGATAACGCAGCGCAGGGTGAGGTCGCCGGCGGCGTCTTCGAGTCCAGCGCATTGCCGGCGGCGGGACGGTCGAGCGAGAGCTGTAGCGCACTGCCCAGGCGCTCCTCCCGGAAGCCGGCCTCAGGCGCGCTCGACGACATGGATCAGAACCCCACCCATGGCATGGGGATGGCAGAACCCGATCTTCGCGCGGCGCGAGCCGGGACGCCCCTTGCGGTCGATCATCGGCAGTCCCGCCTCGTGCAGATGGGCCAGCGTCCGGTCGATATCGGGAGATTTGAACGCGATGTGGTGCGTCCCCGCACCCCTGGAGGCGACGAAGCGCGCGATGGCACCCTGATCCTGCCGCGTATTGCCGGAGGTTCCATGTGCGACTTCGCCGGACTGGCCCGGATCGAAATTCTGCAGGAATTCCAGCTCGCAATCGCCTGTGGTGATGAAGGCCACGCGGAGGCCACCGACCGTGACCGGCGGGCGGGAATGGTACACGACGCCATAGCGGTCGGAGGTGAAGCTCTCCACCGCGATCTGCACCTCCATGTCCGTCTGCTGGCTTTCCAGCGGGCAGCCCAGGCGCTGGCAGAAGGTCGCGATGGCCGCCTGGTTGTCGGCGCTGGCGATGCCGATATGGTCGATGCGTTCCGCCCTCTCCGAGCGGCCGAGGCCGAGTCCCAGCGCCGGGGTGAGACGCAGACGAACGCCCGAGGTCTCGGCGGGATCGACGGCGATGGCGTCGCCCGGCGCGCGCGTGACGTGGAAACCGGCCTGGGAGAGGGCCTCGCCGGCTTGGGCCGGATCGGCGGCGGCGAACGCGATGTGGTTCACGCCCGGCAGCGCGCCCTGACCTAGGAAAGGATCCTCGGGCGCGAAGAGCGCCAGCGCGGTCTCGCCGATCGCGAAGGTCGGCGCCGTGCTGCCCGCGAAGTCGAGGTCCTGCCGCGGCAGCTCCAGCAGGTCTCCCAGCACCCGGGCCGCGCCGGTTACATCCCTGGTGGCAAGCGCAACATAGGCGAGCCCGAAGCCGTTCATCTGGTGATCCTTCCCTTGGTTTTCTTTGACCCGGACACGACGAGCGGGGGCGCGAACTGACCCACCAGGCTGTCCAGATGCGCGTTCGTGAGCTCGATCGCGGATGCCGCATCGCCCGCGGCCATGGCGCCGATGATCGCTTCGTGCTCGGCGATCGAGGTTTCCGGCAGATGCGGCACGCGGCTCATGACCGCCTGATAGCGGCGCAGCCGCGCGCGGATCTGCGCGTACATGCCTGTAAGAAGATCATTGCCGCCCGCCGCGACCAGCGCCTCGTGGAACTCGGCGGCCAAGCGGCCATAAGTTGACATGTCGCCGCCAGAAACAATCTGGCGCATGCGCCGCACGACGTCGCGCAGGATCGCCACAACGGCCGTGTCCCGGCGGCGCGCGGCGGCACCGGCGGCAAAGGCCTCGATGGCCGCGCGTACGCCGAATAGTTCGCGCAGTTCGAGATCGGACAACGGCCTCACCGAAGCGCCGCGGTGCAGCGAGAGGTCGAGCAGCCCCTCCTGGGCCAGGATCCGGAAGGCCTCGCGCAAGGGCACGCGGCTGACACCACAGCGGAGCACGAGCTCGCTCTCCACCAGGCGGGAACCGGGTTCGAGCTTGCCGTCCAGGATCTCCTCCCGGAGCCAGGCAGCGAGCCGGTCGGGCAGACTGTCGGGCCGGGCGAAGGGGGTGGAGGCGGAAATTTCGGCTAATCCAAAGATTGTTAGTCAATCCTGCGGAGGCCTGGATCCCTCGTCAAGCGTTGTCGTGGAATGCGACCGCTTCCGTGGGTGCTCGGCGCAGCCGCGGCTGCCAGAGGATGGGGCGGCACGCGGCGCGCGGATCGAGGATGTATCGAAGGTGGGCGCCGTTTTCGGTGGGTTCCGGGCAGCTGAGATGCCTGACCGTCCTCGTTTATAAGGGAAGGCTGTTCTTGGGATGGCCTATGTAGGGCGGCCGCGGACTTCGGCGAGAACCCTGTCGCGAAAGGCCAGCGCGCCCCGTCGCTGCGCGCCGGCTGGCAGCCTGCGCATCGCCCTGGCGAGCGCGACGAGGGGCTGTTCCGTCGCTGCCTGTTCCGACCATGTGCGCGTTCTCGTACCTGAACCTGCGTGTTGCCGGCCTCTCACTCTCAGCCCGAGAACTCCCACGCGATGTGACTCAGGACACATCCTCGTATTGGCCAGTACCCGATAGGCCTCTCATGCGATTCTGAGCCGTGGACCGCGCGCCATGCTGGAAGAGCAGCGGCTGGTTGCCGCATCGGCGTAGCGCTCGGGGCAGGCCCGGAGCCGGACATGCCGTTCAATCTTTTCCGCCCTGTCGGGGCGGGCCGATTTGATTGACAACGCGGAGCAGGACCTCGAATGAAATCGCCAGATCGATCGTGGTAAATCAAGGTGGAATCCAGCGAACCGAACCCGCCGGCCGGGGCATCCTCGGGCATCAGCCTTCTGGCCATCCTGCGGCACGGGTCGTCCGCATTCGTCCTCAGCCTGGCCGAGCGCGATAGCCGCTGGGCTGATCGCCTTCGCGCCACTCGGCCCTGCCGCAGTGGCCACCGGGGTCACCGCTGCGTTGCTGGGTAGTGCGATCGGCCTCCTGCTGTGCACCGCCCTGTCGGGGACGCGCGGCGTCGTCATCGGGCCCACCTCGGCGGTGGCCCTGGTCACGGCGGGCGTCTTCAGCGCAATGATCGAGTGTGGAGAACTTTCAGGCGGCGGGTGCCAGGCTGATCGTGCAGGCGCGGGCGGATTTCATCGAGATCGGGGCCGATCATCGCGTTCTCGCCATCCGCGCGGCCCGGCCGGATGGCAGCATGCTGCGCCTCACCGCGCGTCACTATGTGCTGTGCTGCCACGCGATCGAGACGCCCCGGCTGCTGCTCGCCAGCACCCAGCCCATCGCCACGGACAATGTCGGCCGCTGGCTGATCTCTTTGCTTTACCTTCAGACCTGGAGATCCGGCGAGACCCGGCACGGAAGCCTGAAGGCGGACCTCCATCATTGGAGCGCGAATAGTTTAGGTTCTTTCCTCTGCGGCCGAGAGTGGGAGGAGCGAATGGACCTCTCACGGTATCTTGCCTCGATCGGCGAACTCGAGGAGGCGATCAGCTTCCGGGCGTTTCATCCATTCTTTGTGCGCTGGCTGTTCCCCGTTCGAGCGGCTCGCGCAAGGGCGGCGTATCGCTATCTGTTCGAATACCTTGAGTCGGTGATGGAGCAACGGTTGCAACGGAGAGAGAGGCTCGGCGCAGAGGATGAAAGACCGCGAGACATAATTGGGAGGCTTGTGGATCTTAAATTGGAGCCGTCCGATGGAAGCGCTCGCTGGAGCCATGAAGAGAGCGTTGAGGAACTGATCTCGCTCGTTGCGGGAGGTACCGATGCTATGAGCTACACGCTGGCTCAGGCGCTTTACCTACTGTCCCGCAGCCCGGACATACAGGATGAGGCCCGCGCCTCGGCTTTGCAGTCCGAAGATGCAGGCCGGGATCCATTCGTGCTGAACGTCCTCCACGAAACGATGCGTCTTTTTCCGGCTGTTCCGTTCAGCTCAAAGATTTCCGAGACAACGTCGATGAGGTGGAGGGCGTCGTTATCCCAGCAGGGACGAACGTGATGTGGATGAAGACGGCCGTAGGCCCTGAATGAGTCAATCTTCGCGGAAGCGCCGCGGTTCAACCCGAGCCGGTTCGCTGCTGGACTAAATGGCGAGCGACCGGCAGAGAGCATCGGAAGCGCCATGGCGTTTGGCGCGGGAGCCCGCCACTGCATCGGGCGCCACTTGGCCGAGTACCTGTGCACGCACTTCCTGAGCGGGGTGCTCCGTGAGTTCGACCTGGTCCCAGTGCACGACGTTGTCGTGAAATTCTTAGCCACAGTTTCGGTGACGCCCTCCTCCGTGCCCGTTCGGCTCGTCCCGCGACCAATCTATGAGTTTGTTTGAGAAGGTGATTCCGGCGCGTGGCGCGAAGCCTACAAGGTGTCGAGCGCGCTGCAGTCGGAAGGCACGCGCATCACGCCGCGCCATCTGATCGCCTCTGGCGCCCTCCTGCCGATTTTCGCTCCGGTGGAAGTGGACGGACGCCTGTTGGGGGACGGGGGCCTGTCCGGCAACTCGCCGGTCGTTCTCGTGCTGGATGCCACGCTGAGGAGCGCTGAAATGCGTGATTGTCGAGTTCTTCGCACGCAGGGGAAGCCGACCGAACTCCTTGGGCGCCTCAATGAGCCGCGCTGGCGATCTGGTTTTTCGGCAACCAGGTACGGCGTCTGCTCGAACGCCAGGCGCGGGAGCAGCGGGTTAAAGGCGTGATTGCGAGGCTCGCGGAGAAGTTGCCGGAGGCGGAGCGCGCCGAGGTGGAAGTGGCCGCATGGCTTGCGGAGGTGCAGAGCAGCGGGCCAGCGACAGTGGTGACCCTGGGATATCGCGCAGGTTTTGATGAAGCCGGCGTCGCCGCGCCTTTCGATTTCGCGCGGGCCACGATCGAGGACCGGTGGAAGGCCGGCGCTACGGGCATGCGTCTCACGCTCGAAAAACTGCGTAGCGAGCCCGCAGGCCGGCCGCGTGAAGAGGCCTTTCGTATGCACGAGGTGGATGTTCAGCCGGGAGCCTCACTCGATTGAGTCGGGAATAAGCTCTGCAGCGGCGCCCTGCTCGAGCACCTGGACGCCAGTGTGATCGACCACGTCTTCGACGGGATCGAGGCCATCGTGGACCTTCCGGAACCCAACCCCGCGCAGCCCGACCAGACCTACCTGCGCCCGAACAGGGCCGGTCGGCTGAGAGCAAGGACGAGAGCCCTCTTCCGTCGGCCTAAAGCGCGGACGGGGAAAGTGACTACGAATAGTGAATTTATATTTATACTTTTAGTCAATGGTAATTCAGGATTTCACTGCGCATGAACCATCCTCCGCGAGTGCTCGGGAGCAGGATTCGCTCGCGAGAAAATCACAAAAACGACCGTGGTTTGCCTAATCGACCACCCGCATCGATATGACCTCAGCCGACGGTAATGTAACAAAATGCATTCGTGGTCATTCTTGATGATGAGGGGGAGTAGCGGCCGCACGCCAAGGATAAAAGGACTTTAGATTTGCCTTCGTCGCTGTCGGAGAGGTATGGGTTACGCCGCTTCTGCGATTTCAATAGGACGAATCTAATGTCGGATACCTCCCACAACGACCTTCTCGGCCTCACGGCTCAGATCGTCTCAGCCCATGTCGCCAATAATCCTGTGGCCATGAACGACTTACAAAACCTCATCGTGAGCGTTCACGACACCTTCGCGAGGCTCGGCACCACTGCTTTGGCGGTCGCGTCGCCCGAGAAGAGGGAGCCGGCGATTTCGATCAAGAAATCGATCACCCCGGACTACATCGTTTGCCTGGAGGACGGCAAAAAACTGAAGATGCTCAAGCGGCATCTCATGACCTCCTATGACCTGACGCCCGACGCGTACCGCGCCAAATGGGGCCTGCCGAAGGATTATCCGATGGTCGCGCCGAACTACGCCGCACGTCGCTCCGAGCTGGCCAAGTCGATTGGCCTCGGGATGGGCGGGAAAGGCAAGGCGCCGGCTGCCCAGGCGTCCGGCAAAGGCGCGAAGAAGGCCTGATTGAGACGCCTGCCGGGTTCCCTCCCTGGAAGGACACGGCATTCGCGGGGGCAGGGGCGCCGAGATCGGCTCCGCTGCCTCCCGTCTGGCAGCGAGAGGGCTCCGGCGCATTCCCTCACGCCCGCACGGTCCGGAACGATCTGCGGCGGACGCCGCGGAAGGGCGTTCAGCCGCCGGCGCCCGATCAGCACCAGGTCACCGCGTGACGGCCGAGGCGGCAAACCGCATCGGGCGGCGATACAACAGCACACCTCCGACCTTCCTTAACTTCTCTTCCCCCGCGCCGCACGACAGCGCTAGCCTGTCCGGAGGAGGAACGATCCAATGCGCATCCCTGCCACCGCCCTGGCCGTGGCCGGCGCCTGCATGCTTGCCATGCCGGCCGCCGCCGAGGTCACCCGCTTCGAGCTGACCGGGGCTCCGCAACCGGCCTTCGACGGCCGTTCCTTCGGCGATGCCGGCCGCTACGAGCGCCTGGTCGCCCGTGCCACCGTCGCGCTCGATCCCGCCGATCCCCGCAACGCCGTCATCGCCGACATCGCCCTCGCGCCGCGCAATGCGCAGGGCCGCGTGGAGGCCGTGACCGAGGTGGTGCTGCTGCGCCCGGCCGAGGCCTTCCGCGGCAGCGGCACGCTGCTGGTCGAGGCGCCGAACCGCGGCCGCGAACTCGTCGGGCAGCTCTACGACGACGGCCCGGCCAACGGGCTGATGAGCGGGCAGAACCCCGGCAACGGCTTCCTGCTGCGCCGGGGCTTCACCCTCGCCTGGGTCGGCTGGCAGGCCGACATCCCCGCGGGTGCCGCGCTGCGGCTGGAAGCGCCGGTGGTGCCCAATGTCACCGGCCCCTCGCGCGAGGAATTCCTCTTCGATCACACGACCAATCCGGTCACGGTGCCGCTGACCTACCCGGCGGCGGGCGAGCAGGGCGCGACGCTCACCGTGCGCGGCCGCTTCGAGGATAACAGGCAGACCCCGGCCGGCCTTTCCTTCCGCTTCCTCGACCCCAGCCGCATCGAGATCACGCGGCCGGCCGGCTTCGACGCCGGCGCACTCTACGAATTCACCTACACGGCGAAAGACCCGACGGTGCAGGGCATGGCCTTCGCCGCGATGCGCGACGTCGCCGCCTTCCTGACGCGGGAGCGCGGGGCGGAGAATCCCCTCGCGACGAACGGACGCGTCACCGTGAACCGCGCCATCCTGCACGGCGTCTCCCAGTCCGGCCGCTTCGTGCGGGACTTCCTGTACCTCGGCTTCAACGAGGACGAGCGCGGCCGCCGCGTCTACGACGCCATGCTGCCGCACATCCCGGGCACGCGCCGCACCTTCACCAATGCGCGCTTCGCCCAGCCCGGGCGCAACCCCACGCCGCATGGCGACCGGCTCTACCCGGCCGACCAGTTCCCCTTCACCTATGCCATGACGGAGGACCACCTGACCGGCCGGCGCGACGGGCTGCTGCTGCGCTGCCGCCTGTCCAGCACCTGCCCGCTCGTCATGCAGACCGACAGCGAGTACGAGTTCTGGGGGGCCAGGGCCTCGCTGCTGGTGACCGACACGCGCGGCAACCACGTCGAGCTGCCGCCCGAGGTACGGGCCTACGCCATGACCGGCCATCCGCATTTCTCCGCGGCCGATGCGGTGGCGGCGCGGATCGATCGCTGCGCCCTATCGGTGAACCCGCTGCATGCCGGGGCGCCGATGCGCGCGTTGCTCGTCGCGATGGAGGAGTGGATGCGCGAGGGCGTGGAGCCTCCCTCGACCCGCTACCCGATGCGGAGCCAGGGCACGCTGGTGCCCGCTGCCGGCCTCTATGCGGGCCTGGACGCGCTGGGCTATCGCGGCGCCTACGGCCCGGCGCAACTCGTGGACGTCAGCGTCATGCCGCCGGCCGTGCGCGGCGAGTACACGGTGCTGCTGCCGCGCGTGGACGCGGACGGCAACACCATCGGCGGCGTGCGGAACGTGACGCTGGAGGTGCCGAGGGCGACCTACACGGGCTGGAACCCGCGCGCGGAAGGCTTCGCGCCCGGCGCGCTCTGCTACAACACCGGCGCCGTGCTGCCCTTCGCCGCCACGCGTGCCGAGCGCGAGGCGGCGCGCGATCCGAGGCCCTCGATCGAGGAGCGCTACGCGACCCCCGCGGATTATGTCGCCGCGGTCCGCGCCGCGGCCGACCGGCTGGCGGCGGAACGCCTGATGCTGGCCGAGGACGTCGAAACGGTGGCCGCCGCGGCAACCGCCGATACCCTGGCGCGGCTGCGTCGCTAGAGCTTTTTCCGTTCGCAAGGGCTCACTGCGAAAGCTCTAACTTGTTGTTTTAAGAGCATGATTCACGCCTCCGGTGATTCCACCTGCGGCGATCATGCTCTGGAGCTCGCTGCAAAAGCTCTGGCCTGTCGTTGGGAGCGCATGATTCACCCCGCCGCTGCCCCCTTCAGGCGGCCTGCTCGCCTTTGCCGAGGAAGTCGGCGAGCTGGTAGGACGAGGTGACGTTCTTCGCCATGCCGGCGGCGCGTTCCCAGTCATAGGTGCGGTAGCTGTGCGCGCGCGTGACGTATTGCCCGCCCGCATAGAACATCTCGTATTGCAGATGCCGCGAGGCGAATTCGGTGCCCACCGCATCCCAGGTCAGCTTCATCAGCTTCACCCGCTCCTCGCCCGTCATGGCCGGCGAGACCTGCGTGGCCCGGATGACGCGCGACAGCTCCGGATGCGAGAAATCCGCGACCGAGGAGGGCAGCATCAGCATCGCCCCGCCCGCCAGCTCCCGGATCGCCTGGATGACCTGCGGGTACATCTCCTGCGACTGCACCTGCGCCGCGTAGAGCAGGTGCTTGTTGGGCAGCCAGTGCTCGCCGACCATCTGGCCGCCGGCCTCCATGCCCAGCACCATCCCCTCGATAAGGGCGGCCTGCGAGGCCAGCTTGCCCAGCTGCTCGCGCACCGGGGGCATGTTCACCGTGCCGATGGTCTCGGCCACGCCACGGGCCAGGCCCGCCAGGAAGCGCAGCTTCACCGAGAGGCGGATCTGCGCCTGGTAGTTCTGGTACACATGGGCGCAGGTGTCGTGCAGCTGCGCGCGGCACATGTCGGTGTCGCGGTACACGAAGACGCGCTCCCAGGGGACCTTCACGTCGTCGAAGAAGATAAGGGCGTCGTTCTCGTCGTAGCGGAAGGAGAGGGGGTGGTCGTATTCGCTGATCGCCGCCTCCTCGAAGCTGCGGCGGGAGAGCAGCTTCATGCCCTTGGCGTTCATCGGCAGGGCGCAGGAGAAGGCCATGTCCTCCTCGCCGCGCTTCAACGGCTGGCCGGAGCCCACGAAGATCTCGTTGGCCATGATGGCGCTGGTCGCGAAGAGCTTCGCCCCCCGGATGGTGATGCCAGAGCTGTCCTCGTCGACGATGCGCGCGATCATGTCCTCCGCACCCTCGCCCTGGTCGCCGAAGGCCTTGGAGCGGTCGCCCTGCACGTTGTTGATGACGTAGGTGAGGAAGAGGTCGTTGCTGCGGGCGTATTCGTACCAGTCGCGGAAAGCCTTGCCGCGCGCGGGGTCGTGGCGGTCGAAGACCTCGGCGCCCATGTACTGCCCGGAGACGGAGGAGGCGACGTGGTCGGGCGAGCGGCCGAGGAAGCCGCAGGTAAGCTCGGCCCATTCCACCAGGGCCTTCCGGCGCTCGACCATCTCCGCATAGCTGCGCGGATGCTGCCAGGCACGGTTCACGCGACGGCCGCCGCCGAGGTCGAAGGTCATGCGCTCGATATTCTCGGGGCGGGCCTGGTGGTCGTAGAGCATGGCCGCGGAGCCGACCGCGTTGCGATAGGCCGGATGGGTGGTGACGTCCTGGACGAGCTGGCCGTTGAGGTAGACGGCGCGGCCGTCGCGGACCGCGCTCAGGTGGTCGGCCCCATTCTTGACGCCGGCGTCCTTGACGATCGGCGGTTTCGCGCTGGTCATGGGGCGTCCTTCCATGGGTGGATCCCAGGCTTATTGCCTAATTAACGAAGCTATTGCAAGAGATGATCCAACGGCGGCGCCGAACACCTTCGCAACATTGCTTCTCTTGCGAGGGATTGGAAGTTCTGACAGGCTCGCGCCTGCTCAGTTGCCAGGAAGAAGCGCCCATGCAGATCGAGATCCATCGCTGGATGACCGTCGTCGAGAACAGGATGGTCGAGGCCGGCCGGCCCGGCGACCCGCCGCTGCGCAAGGTCGGCGTCATCGCGGTGGTGAAGAACCCCCATGCCGGCCGCTACGAGCAGGATCTCACGCCGGTCATCAAGGCCAGCGCCGCGGTGGGCGAGCTGATGGCGAAGCTCGCCCTCGACGCCATGGGCGGCCTTGATGTGGAGAGCTACGGCAAGGGCGGCGTCGTCGGGCTGAACGGCGAGCAGGAGCACGCCAACGCCATGCTCACCACCACCTTCGCCGAGCCGCTGCGCCTGGCCGTCGGCGGCGCGGAGGCCTGGATCCCCTCCTACACCAAGCTCGCGGCCCCGGGTGCGACGATCGACGTGCCGCTGGCGCACAAGGACGCGCTCTACGTCCGCTCGCATTACGATGGCCTGACGCTGACCCTGCCGCCCGATGCGCCGGCGCCGGACGAGGTCGCGCTCATCATCGTCCTGGCCAACCGCGGCCGAATCAACGCGCGCGTCGGCGGGCTGAAGGCCAGCGAGATCGGCGGCAAGGACGGGTTGCGCTGACCATGCGCACGGCGATCGTCAACCTGGGCGGCATCATCACGGGCGACCTCGCCTCGCCCACGGCGGCGGGCGACGCGATCCTGCTGGAGGACGGCCGGATCACCTCGGTCGGCAGCATCGACGCGGCCGCCATCGAGGCCGCCGACGTGGTGGTGGATGCCGCCGGAACCATCGCCATCCCGGGCCTGATCGACAGCCACGTCCACATCACCTTCGGCGACTACACGCCGCGTCAGCGCACCGTGGGCTTTCTCGAAAGCTACCTGCACGGCGGCGTCACCACCGCCATCACCGCCTCCGAGGTGCATGTGCCCGGCCGGCCCAAGGATCCCGCGGGCGTCAAGGCGCTGGCGCTGGCGGCCCGCGCCTGCTTCCTCAACTACCGGCCCGGCGGGATGCGGGTGCATGCCGGCTCGATCATCCTCGAGCCCGGCCTGACCGAGGCCGATATCGCCGAACTCGCCGCCGGCGGGCTCTGGCTCGCCAAGGCCGGCTTCGGCGCCTTCGACACGCCCTTCGGCTATGCCGAGTCCATGGGCTGGGCGCGCAAGCACGGCATGATCACGACCATGCACACCGGCGGTTCCTCCATCCCCGGCTCCTCGGGCATCTGGGCCGAGCATGTGCTGGCGGCCAACGCGCATGTCTCCTTCCACGTGAACGGCGGCCCCGTCGCCATGCCGGAGGAAGGTTTTTCGCGACTTGTGAACGAGAGCGACATGGCGATGCAGATCTGCACCGCCGGCAACCTGCGCACGGCATTGAAGACCGCGAGGCTGCTCGACGAGGCCGGCCAGCCCGAGCGCCTCCTCATCGCGACCGACACGCCCACGGGCAGCGGCATCATGCCGCTGGGCATCCTCTACACCATCAGCCACCTCACGAGCCTCGGCGGCATGGCGCCGGAGCAGGCGATCGCCGCCGCCACCGGCAACAACGCCCGCGCCTATCGCCTCAACAGCGGCATCCTGGCGCCGGGCCGCGATGCCGACGTCGTGCTGATCGACGCCTGTGCCGGCGGCGCCTGCGGCGACGCGCTCTCCGCGCTGGACAATGGCGACATTCCTGCCGTTGCCGCCGTCTTCACCGATGCCGTGCCGCGCTTCGTCGGCCGCAGCCGCAACACGCCGGCCTCGATCCGCCAGGTGCGCGTAGCGCAGTGCCGGCTCCCCATGGATTTCTCCGGCGGCGGGCACTGAGATGAGCCTCGACCCGAAAGCCCTGCGCCACGCCTTCGGCCATTTCCCCACGGGCGTCTGCGTCGTCGCGGCGCGTCTGCCGGACGGCGAGCGCATCGGCATCACGATCAACTCCTTCACCTCCGTCTCGCTCGATCCGCCGCTGCTGCTGGTCTGCCTCGCCCGCAAGCTGCGCAGCCATGACGCGCTGGTGGCGGCCGGCGGCTTCGCCATCACCGTGCTGCATGGCGACCAGGCGCCGGTCTCGACACGCTTCGCCACCTCCGGCACCGACAAGTGGCTCGACATGGACGCGACCGCGGGTGCCGCCGGCGGCCTGATCCTCAACCCGCACCTCGCCTGGTTCGACTGCGAGGCGCATGCCTCCATGCCTGCGGGGGACCACACCATCCTGCTTGGCCACGTCCTGGGGCACGGCACGACGGAGCAGGCCGCGCCGCTGCTCTACTATCGCGGTGGATATGCCGCCCTGGCCGAACACCGGACTGCCT
>JAQGHZ010000300.1 GCA_028291485.1 Rubritepida sp.
GGGGGGAGCGGCCATGCCGGGGGCGATGGCCCGCCCGTCACCGCGCGTCAAGCCGCGAGGCTTTGGCCGCCGGGAACGAGGGCGGGGCCGATCCAGGCTGTCGCTGCGGCGTCGGCACGGCCGGGCCTCGTCCCTTCATCTACCCCTGAGCGACTGGAACCCCTGGACAATCCCCTCCGCGCCGACTTCCATGTCCGGCGAATTCAGGGAGGTGAGGGTGTCCGACAACAACGACCCCGGCGGCAGTTGGACCAACCCTCTCGGGGATGGCGGCGGCACCGACACCTTCACCTCCACCAGCTCGCAATCCTGGTTCTCGAGCATCGGCTCGGCGCTGGTAGGGCTGCTCATCGGGCTGGTCATGATCCCCGGCTCCGGCGCGCTGCTCTTCTGGAACGAGGGGCGCGCGGTGCAGACGGCGCGCTCGCTGACCGAGGGTGCCGGCGCGGTGTGGGACGTCTCCGCCGACCGGCCGGATGCGGCCAACGAGGGCAAGCTGGTCCATGTCTCCGGCCCCGTCCGCGTCGGCCAGGTGCCGCTGGACACCGAGCTCGACGCCAAGCCCCCCAACGGCACGCTGCGACTGCTCCGCAATGTGGAGATGTTCCAGTGGCTTGAGGAGAACCGCAGCGAGACGCGCACGCGCCTCGGCGGCGGGACCGAGACGGTCACCACCAGCACCTATCGCCGCGGATGGCATGACGGGCGCGTGGATTCCAGCCGCTTCCACCAGCCGGACGGCCACCAGAACCCGCAGCTCCGCTACGCCTCGCGCAGCTTTCTCGCCCAGGGGGCGACGCTGGGCGGCTTCCGGTTGTCCGACCAGCAGCTGGGCGGCCTGCCGACGGACCAGACGCTCACCCTGCCCGGCTCCGGCGACGGCACGCGCTATATCGGCCCCGACCCGAACAACCCGCGCCTCGGCGACCTGCGGATCACCTGGCGCTATGCGCAGCCGGATTCCGTATCGGTGGTCGGCGCGCAGGTCGGCGACGGCTTCGGCCCCTACGCCACCAATGCCGGCGACCGGCTGCTGCTCATCCGCGCCGGAACCGTGCCGGCGCCGGCGATGTTCCAGCAGGCGCAGGACGACAATGCGCTGCTGACCTGGATCCTGCGCCTCGTCGGCGTGGTGCTGATGTTCATCGGCTGGGTGCTGCTCTTCAACCCGCTGAAGGTGCTGGCCGACGTGATCCCGCCGCTCGGCGCCGTCGTCGGCTTCGGCACGGGCGCGCTGGCCGCGGTGCTGACGGTGCTGGTGGCGCCGGTCATCATCGCGATCGCCTGGCTGTTCTACCGGCCGTTGGTCGGCATCGCGATCCTCGCCGCCGGCCTCGGCCTCGCCTATGGAATCACGCGGCTGCGCCGATCCAGGGCGCCTTCCGTTCGCAAGGGCTCACTTCAGACGCCCTAGATTTTGTTTTCCGAACCTCTTCACCCCTTCGCGTCAAGAGACGCGAAGGGGATCTGCCCTGGGTCCACAAACGGAGAAACTGGCATGAGCTTCGACTTCACTGGCAAACGCGTCATCGTCTGCGGCGGCAGCAAGGGCATCGGCCGCAGCGTGGCGTTGGGCTTCGCAAAGGCCGGCGCGGCCGTCTCGATCTGCGCGCGCGGCGCCGAGGCGCTGGCCGCCACCAAGGCCGAGATGGGCGCCAAGGCGCATGCGGCCAGCTGCGACCTCGGCAACAAGGATTCGGTGAACGGCTACATCGCCGAGGCGATCGGCGCGCTGGGCGGGCTCGACATCCTGGTCAACAATGCCAGCGGCTTCGGCATGGTCGACACCGAGGAGGGCTGGAACTCCGCGCTGAACGTGGATGTGCTCGCCACCTTCCGCGCCAGCCGCGCCGGGCTGGACGCGCTGAAGGCCAGCAAGGGCAACATCGTCAACGTCTCGTCGATCTCGGGCTTCCGCGCCTCGACGCGCAGCCCGGTCTACAACGCGGTGAAGGCGCTGCTCATCAACTACACCATGAGCCAGGCCTCGCTGTTCGCGGGCGACGGCATCCGCGTGAACGCCGTGGCGCCGGGCTCCATCGAGTTCCCCGGCGGCAGCTGGGAGAAGCGCAAGACCGAGGCGCCGGTCCTCTACAACAGCACGCTGGCCAATATCCCCTTCGGCCGCATGGGCACTCCGGAGGAGGTGGCGAACGTGGTGCTGTTCCTGTCCTCGCCGCTGGCCAGCTGGGTCACCGGCCATACCGTGGTGGTGGATGGCGGCCAGCTTCTCTAGGGATGTTTCCGTTCGGATAGGCTCACTTCAAAAGCTCTGGCCTTTCAAAAAGCTCTGGCCGTTGTTTTCCGAGCCTCTTCACCCGATCAAGCAAAGTGGCTTGATCGGGATCTGCTCTAATGATCCGTCGGCCGCGGCACGCTGGCGAGGATCGCGGCCCCCAGGCCCAGCATCACCAGCACCACCGTCATCCCCGCGCGCTGGCTGCCCGTCGCGCCCGTGACGAGCGCCAGCAAGGCCGGCCCCAGAAATCCCGTCGCGCGGCCCGAGAAGGCGAAGAGCCCGAAATAGGCCGTCACCTCCCCCCGCGGCGCGAGGTGCGCCATCAGGCTGCGGCTCGCCGCCTGGGAGGGCCCGAAGAACAGGCCCAGCATCACGCCGAGCACCCAGAAGACCGCCTTGCTCTCCACCAGGAGCATGCCGCCGCCGAGGAACATCAGGGCGATCAGCGCCACGAGGATGGTGCGCTTCGCGCCCAGCCGCTCCTCCACCCAGCCGCCGCCGAAGGCGCCGATGCCGCCGCTCACGTTGAGCGCGATGCCGAAGAGCAGGATCTCCTCGAAGCCCATGTGGTAGACGCCCGCCGCGAAGACCGCGCCGAAGGCGAAGAGCACGTTCAGGCCATCCGTGTAGAAGAGCCGCGCGAGCATGAACCGCAGGATCGCCGGATGGCGCGGCAGGCCCCGCAGCAGCCGCAACAGCTCGGAGAAGCCGTGCATCGCGGCCAAGCCCCAGGGCCGCCGCTCCACGTCCTCTTCCTTCACGAAGACCAGCACCGGCCAGCCGAAGAGCAGCAGCCATCCCGCCACCACCAGCGCCGTCGCGCGGACGGGCTCGGCCTGGGCGCGGTCGAGGCCGAAATGCGCGGGATCGGGCTGCACCAGCAGCACCAGGCACAGCACCAGGCAGGCGAGGCCGCCCGCATAGCCCAGCGCCCAGCCGATGCCGGAGATGCGGCCCAGGCGCTCGCGCGTCGTCACCTCCGGCAGCATCGCGTTGTAGAAAACCGTGCCGAGCTCGAAGAACAACGTGCCCAGGGCCACGCAAAGCAGCGCCCACAAGGCGTAGGCCGGCAGCGGCTCGGCGAACCAGATGCCGGTGGTGAAGAAGGCCGTCAGCAGGGTACTTCCGAGCAGCATGGCGCGCCGCCGCCCGCCCGCATCGGCGATGGCGCCGAGCAGCGGCGAGAGCAGCCCGATGGACAGCCCCACCAGTGCCTGCATCCAGCCCCACATCACCTGGCCCGTCACCGGGTCGGGCGCGATGCCCTTGGTGAAGTAGGCCGCGATGACGAAGGTGGAGACGACGGTGGGAAACGCGGAGTTCGCCCAGTCATAGCTCGCCCAGGCCCATTCACGCCGCGTCATGCCGTTCCCCCTGTGGAATCCCGAGACGGATCGGCCACCGGCCGGCCAGGATCAGCCCTTGGCCTTTCGACTCCCGGATGGCATGGACCCTAGACCGACTCACGGAGCCGCGGAAAGCGGCCGCGCCGGCGGGCCGCCGTCAACCCGGCGCCACGGTCGCCAGTGCGCGCGCGGCCACCGTCACCGCCGCGAAATCCGCGGCGGCGGCTGCCTCCCGCACCAGCTTGCGGATGGCTTCGGCCGCCGGGCCCTCCTCCGTCTTCCCGGCGAGCCGGCCCGCCGCGAGGCGCGCCTGCGTGTTGCGCAGATCGGCCAGCAGCGCGGCCCGCGCGCGGTCGCCATAGAGGCCGATGACCGACATGCGCCGCGCCGCCTCGGCCAGGGCGTCGATGTGGAAGGACGCGCCGACCTCGTTCCAGGCCGCCGCGGCCTCGGCGGGCAAGGCGCCGCTGACGCCGGCCAGCAACACCACCGAGGGCGCTGCCGCCAGCCGTGGCGCGGCGGCGACGAAGCCG
>JAQGHZ010000310.1 GCA_028291485.1 Rubritepida sp.
AGCTGGCCGAGCTGCGCGACCTTGCCGACGCCTTCCCCGACACGGCCATCATCCTCAACCATGCCGGCGGCCCGCTTGGCATCGGTCCCTACACCACACGGCGCGCCCATGTCTTCGCGGAATGGCGTGCCGACATGCAGCGCCTGGCGCGGCACGCCAACGTCAACGTCAAGCTCGGCGGCCTGGGCATGCGGCTCTTCGGCTTCGACGTGCACGAAGGAGACGTGCCCGCCTCCTCCGAGGAGCTCGCCACGGCGTGGGGCCCCTACCTCGGAACCTGCATCGAGACCTTCGGCCCCGAGCGCTGCATGTTCGAGAGCAATTTTCCCATCGACAAGGGTAGCTGCAGCTACGCCATTCTGTGGAACGCCTTCAAGCGGATGACGACAGGCTGTTCGGTGCATGAGCGAGCGAGCCTGTTCCACGGGACGGCCGCACGCGTGTACCGGCTGTCGGTGCCGGATTGACGCCCTCGGCCCCGACGCATGGATCGCAGACGGAGCTGACAAAACGATACCCGCATCAGCGGGAAGAAGGGAGGAACAAGTCATGCTTCAGGTGACAGGGGCCGGCATCCGTCGCCGGCCATTTCTGCTCTCGGCGGGGCTGGGGGCGGCGCTGGCGGCGCCCATGGTGGCGCGGGCCCAGGGCAGGTTTCCCACCCGCCCGATCCGCGTGATCTGCGCCTATGGCGTGGGCGGCACCGCGGATGTCGTCGCCCGCATCCTCTGCAACTGGATGTCGCAGAACGCCGGCCAGCAATTCGTCGTGGAGAACCGCGGGGGCGCCGCCGGAACCATCGCCGCCAACGCTGTCGTCCACGCCCCGGCGGACGGCTACACCCTGCTCTACGACGCCACCGCGCATTCGGTGAATCCTTCGCTGTTCGGAGCGCGGCTGCCCTACAACACCGAGCGCGACCTGATGCCCGTGTTCCTCTCCATGGTCGCGCCGAACACGATCAACGTGCACCGCGACTTCGGGGCACGGACCGTGCGCGAGCTCATCGCCGTCGCGAAGGCGTCGCCGGGCGGCCTCGATGCGGGCTCCACGGGGGTCGGCTCGGCGCAGCACATTTCGCTCGAGCTCTTCAACAAGATGGCGGATGTGCGCATCAACCACGTGACGTATCGGGACACGCCGGCGGTGCGGAACGACATGCTGGCCCGGCGTATCGCCCTGCACCTCTCGAACGTCCCCGGCTCCGTGCCGGTGCTCCAGCTGCCGGAGGCGCGCGTGCTGTGCCATGCCGGGGTCGTGCCCGTCGAAGTCCTGCCGGGCGTCGAGGCCATCGCCGAGACCCTGCCCGGCTACGAGACCTACGAGTGGAATGGCGTCTTCGCACCGGCCGGGACGCCGGGCGAGGTCATCCAGTTCCTGAACGCCGCCTTCAACCGCGCCATCCAGGCGCCGGCCGTTGCGGATCTGCTGAAGACCCTCGGCGCCGTGACCCGGGCGAACACGCCCGACGAATGCGCCAGTTTCCGGCAGGCGCAGATCGCCCTGCATGGGAGCATCGTGCGTGAGGCCAATATTCGGATTGAATAGACGGGACCGCGCCGGGTTTGCCGGAGGCTGCGAATGCTGAGTGTCTGGAGCGGTGACGGGCAAGACGACGGAAACTCCGTCGGTATCGGCCTGTTCGCAGGCTGATGGCCGCCTCCTCCGCTGGGAGGCGGGCAGCCGTCCTCGCCGGAAGGAGAGGCCCCGTTTCCGGGTGATGTGGTGAGTTTGCCCCAGGCCGCCCCGTGATGCGTGCCCCGGTAGAAAGGCCGCGATCACTAAGGCTTCAACGAGCTGGCTGGGGGACCTGGATTCGAACCAAGACTGTCCGAGTCAGAGTCGGAAGTTCTACCGTTAAACTATCCCCCAAGCGTTGCCGCTCGGCTGGCGGGGCAGATAGCATCGCCTTACCGACCTGCCAAGGCCGCAATAAAGCTTGCGATGACAGCCCCGCTTCACGATCATGACAGCCACGCACCCCGGACGAGTCAGCCCCCGATGACCGCTCTCCACTCCTCCTACGGCCATCAGGGCCCTCCCCCAGCGCTCTTCGCCGCGCTGGACCTCGGCACCAACAACTGCCGCCTGCTGATCGGCGCGCCCACCCGCCACGGCTTCCGCGTGGTCGACAGCTTTTCCCGGATCGTCCGACTCGGCGAAGGCCTCGCCGGCTCCGGCGAGCTCTCCGACGCGGCGATGGAGCGCACCATCTCCGCCCTGACCGCCTGCGCCGAGCGGCTGCAACGCCGCCCCGTCCGCCGCCTCGCCGCCGTCGCCACCGAGGCCTGCCGCCGCGCCGTCAACGGCGCCAGCTTCCTGGCCCGCGCCGCCCAGGAGACCGGGCTGCGCCCCCGCATCATCTCGCCCCGCGAGGAGGCCGAGCTCGCGATGGAGAGCTGCGCCCCCCTGCTGGAGCCCGACGACCGCCGCGCCATCCTCTTCGACATCGGCGGCGGCAGCACCGAGATCGCCTGGATCCGCACCGGCCCGCGCCCCGAGCTGATCGGCTACCTCTCCATCCCCTGCGGCGTCGTGACGCTGGCCGAGCGCGAAGGCGGCGACTGCTTCACCGTCCATGGCTTCGAGGCGGTGGTGGAGGACATCCACGCCCGCCTGATGAGCTTCGACCGGCTGCACTGCATCGGCCAGGAGATCCGCCGCGGCGGCGTGCGCCTGATCGGCACATCCGGCACGGTCACGACCCTGGCCGGCGTGGTGATGGACCTGCCGAAATACCGCCGCCAGCTCGTGGACGGCACGCACCTCTGCACCGAAGCGGCCGACGATGCGCTGGCACAGCTCTTCGCCATGGGCCGCTCCGGACTCGCCGCGCATCCCTGCATCGGGCCGGAGCGGGCGGATTTCGTGCTGCCCGGCTGCGCCGTCTATGCGGCGATCCGCAAGCTCTGGCCGGTCGACGCGCTGACCGTGGCCGACCGCGGCCTGCGCGAGGGGATGCTCATGCGCCTGATGCGGGGTGACCGGAGCGTCTGGCGCAATTAGCCCTGCTGAGAGCATGATTCACGCCTACGGCGATACCGTCTTCGACGATCATGCTCTAAACGCCTCGCCATGACCAAGACGACAAGCCGGTCCGGGAGCGGTGGTCCCGGGCCCCGGGGCACCCATTCCAACCTGAAGACCGCGCGCGGCCGCAGCAATGCGAGCCAGCGCTGGCTCTCGCGCCAGATCAACGACCCCTATGTGAAGGCGGCCCAGGCGGCCGGCTATCGCAGCCGCGCTGCCTTCAAGCTCACCGAGCTGAACGAGCGCTTCAAGCTGCTGAAGGCCGGCCAGCGCGTGGTGGACCTCGGCGCCGCCCCCGGCGGCTGGACGCAGGTCGTGCTGCGGGCGCTGGACGAGCGCGGCCAGGTGGTCGCGCTGGACCTGCTGCCGATGGACGGGCTTCCCGGCGCCGTCATCCTGCAGGGCGACTTCCAGGACGACGCGGTCGAAGCCGCGGTGCTGGCCGCCCTCGGCGGGCCGGCGGACCTCGTGCTCTCCGACATGGCGCCCAACACCACGGGCCATGGCCCGACGGACCACCTGCGCATCATGGACCTCGCGGCGCTGGCGCTCGAGTTCGCGGTGAAGGTGCTGGCGCCGGGCGGCGGATTCGTGGCCAAGGTGTTCCAGGGCGGCTCGGAGAAGGAGATGCTGGAGCGGCTGCGGCAGCATTTCACCAAGGTCCAGCACGCCAAGCCGCCGGCCAGCCGCAAGGAAAGCAGCGAGCTCTACGTGGTGGCCCAAGGGTTCCGCGCATAGGTTCCGCGTCTGGCGCAGGGGAGGAACGCGCTCTCTTCACAATCTCCTCGCTGGACGTCATCGCCTTGCAAGGTTAAGGACGCACGCCAAGGTCGACTGACCGCCCGAAAGGTCCCCCGCCCATGGCAGCCCTCGATTTCGCTGAACCGATTCGCATCGCCGAGGCCTATGCCTTCGACGATGTCCTGCTGCTGCCGGCCTATTCGACCGTGCTGCCCGGGCAGACCGATACGCGCACGCGTCTCACCCGCGAGATCTCGCTGCACATCCCGCTCATCGCGGCGGCCATGGACACCGTCACCGAGACGCCGATGGCCATCGCCATGGCCCAGCGCGGCGGCATCGGCGTCGTCCACAAGAACATGACTCCGGCCGAGCAGGCCGAGCAGATCCGCCAGGTGAAGCGCTTCGAGAGCGGCATGGTGGTGAACCCCGTCATGGTGAACCCCGAGCAGACTCTGGCCGAGATCCAGGAGCTGAAGGCGCGCCACCGCATCAGCGGCTTCCCGGTGGTGGAGCCGGGCACGGGCCGGCTCGTGGGCATCATCACCAGCCGCGACGTGCGCTTCGCGACCGACCCCAACCAGCGCGTCTACGAGCTCATGACGCGCGAGAACCTCGTCACCGCCCCGCCCAACGTCACCGCCGAGCAGGCGCGCAACCTGCTGCACAAGCGGCGGCTGGAGAAGCTGCTGGTGGTGGACGATGCCGGCCGCTGCGTCGGCCTCATCACCGTCAAGGACATGGACAAGACCGAGGCGCACCCGCATGCCGTGAAGGATGCGCTGGGCCGGCTGCGCGCCGCGGGCGCCACCGGCGTCGGCGAGGACGGCATCAAGCGCGCCGAGGCGCTGGTGGCGGCCGAATCCGACGTCATCGTCGTGGACACGGCGCATGGCCATTCGGGCGGCGTGCTGGCCGCGATCGAGCGGATCAGGCGGCTGTCCAACACGGTGCAGATCATCGCCGGCAACGTGGCCACACCCGAGGGCGCGATCGCGCTGATCGAGGCGGGCGCGGATGCGGTGAAGATCGGCATCGGGCCGGGCTCCATCTGCACCACGCGCATCGTGGCGGGCGTGGGCGTGCTGCAGCTGACCGCGGTGATGGAATGCGCGGCGGCCGCGCGCGAGCGGGGCGTGCCCGCGATCGCCGATGGCGGCATCCGCAGCTCGGGCGACATCGCCAAGGCCATCGCCGCCGGCGCCGAATGCGTGATGATGGGCAGCCTCTTCGCCGGCACGGACGAGGCGCCGGGCGAGGTGTTTCTCTACCAGGGCCGCTCCTACAAGTCGTATCGCGGCATGGGCTCGCTGGGCGCCATGGCGCGCGGCTCGGCCGACCGCTACTTCCAGGCCGAGGTGCGCGACCAGCTAAAGCTGGTGCCCGAGGGCGTGGAAGGCCGCGTCGGCTACAAGGGCCCGGTGGGCAATGTGATCCACCAGTTGGTGGGCGGGCTCCGGGCCGCCATGGGCTATACGGGCAGCGCCACCATCGCCGACCTGCAGAAAAACGCGCGCTTCCGCCGCATCACCAATGCCGGCCTGCGCGAGAGCCATGTGCACGATGTGGCGGTGACGCGCGAGGCGCCGAATTACCGCAACGATGGTTGACCATGTCTAACCTCCTCGGCGAGCCCTGGCGGCCCAAGGCCAAGCCAGGGCGCGAGATCGAGGCGGTGGTCTTCGATGCCTATGGCACGCTGCTCGACGTGCATTCGGCGGTGATGCGCCATGCCGGACGGCTCGGCGCGGTGGCGGCGGATTTCTCGGCCGAATGGCGCGCGAAGCAGCTCGAATATTCCTGGGTTCGCAGCCTGACCGGGCCGACCAAGCATCGCGATTTCTGGATCTGCACCGTCGATGCGCTGCGTTTCGTCTGCGAGCGATACGGGGTCGGCGATGGTGGCGCTGCCGGTATAGCCCATGGCCGCCCGCAGCCCGCCGACGAGCTGGTGGATCACATTGCCCACCGGGCCCTTGTAGCCGACGCGGCCTTCCACGCCCTCGGGCACCAGCTTCAGCTGATCGGTCACCTCGGCCTGGAAGTAGCGGTCGGCCGAGCCGCGCGCCATGGCGCCCAGCGAGCCCATGCCGCGATACGACTTGTAGGAGCGGCCCTGGTA
>JAQGHZ010000311.1 GCA_028291485.1 Rubritepida sp.
CACCGGGCACCGGCCAGACCCCGCCGGTCCAGCGGCCGCAGGAGCGCAGCCAATCGGTGCTCAACACGCTGGAGCGTCTGCGGCAGCAGCAACAGCCGCAGCAACAGCCGCCCACGGCGCGCGCCAACCCGCGTCCGGCCAGCGCGCCCGACCGGACCGGCGGCACGCCGAACGGCGTCGCGAACCTGACCGCCGCCGAGCGCGCCGGCCTCGCCGACAAGATCGGCGAGTGCTGGGCCGTGGACGCCGGCGCTCCCAATATCTCGACCATCGTCGTCGAGCTGCGCGTCCAGGTGGATGCGGGGGGCGTGGTGCGCCAGGTGCAGCCCAACGGCGCCGTGCCCACCGACCCTCGGGCCCGCATGGTCTTCGAGGCCGCCCGGCGTGCCCTGCTCGACCCGCGATGCAACCCGCTGCCCCTGTCGCGCGATAGGCTTGAGGCGCTGAGGAACACCATCTTCCGCTTCAACCCGCGCGAGCTGGGCCTGCGGTAGCGCTTCAACCCTTGACCCGGCCATCGCAAAGGCCAAGGTGCCCCCGGGAGGGGCCTAGGTAACCGGAGAATCCCAATCGTGACGCTCAACGTGAATCGCCGATCGTTGCTGACCGGCGGAGCCGCCGCCATGGTGGCCCCCGGCATCTGGACCACCCCGCTGCCGGCCGCGGCCCAAAGCGGCAGCCCGCCGACCATCGTGGACATCACCCGCGCGCGCACCGAGCCGATCCCCATCGCCATCCCCGACATGGCGGGAACGGGCGCAGAAGGCGCGCGGCTCGGCCAGCAGATCTCGCGCGTCATCACCAACAACCTGCGCAGCTCGGGCCTGTTCCGCCCGGTGGACCGGCAGGCCTTCATCCAGACGCCGGAGGCCGCGGCCGCGACGCCGCGCTTCCAGGACTGGCGCGTCATCAATGCCCTGGCGCTGGTCACGGGACGGGTGGACGGCAGCGGCGACCGGTTGCGCGTGGAGTTCCGCCTCTGGGACATCCTGCCCGAGCAGCAGGCGCTGGGCACCGCCTACAACGCGACCAGCAGCAACTGGCGGCAAATCGCGCATATCATCTCGGACGACATCTACAAGCGGATGCTGGGCGAGACCGGCTACTTCAATACCCGCATCGCCTATATCGCCGAAACCGGCCCGCGCGACCGGCGCGTCCGCCGCCTCGCCATCATGGACCAGGACAGCGAGAACAACCGCTTCCTGACCGACGGCCAGTTCCAGGCGCTGACGCCGCGCTGGCATCCGGACGCGACGCGCATCGCCTTCATGTCCTACCTGCGCAACGAGCCGCGCGTGTACCTCTTCAACCTGGACAGCGGACGGCAGGAGGTGCTGGGCAATTTCGGCGGCATGACGCTCTCGCCACGCTTCTCGCCGGACGGGCGCTCGGTGGTGCTCTCCGCCGTTCGCGGCGGCGACGCCAATATCTACGCAGTGGACCTGGGCTCGCGCCGCGAGCGGCAGCTCACCAGCGGAGCAGGGCTGGACGTCTCTCCCTGCTTCTCGCCGGACGGCGCGCAGATCGTCTTCAACTCGGATCGGGGCGGCGATCAGCAGCTCTATGTGATGGATGCGGGCGGTGGCGGCGCGCGGCGCATCAGCTTCGGCAACGGGCGTTATGCGACGCCGGTCTGGTCGCCGCGCGGCGACCTGATCGCCTTCACCCGCATCGGGCGCGGCCAGTTCGCGATCGGCGTGATGCGGCCGGACGGCTCGGGCGAGCGCATCCTCTCCGAGGGCTGGGGCATGGAGGGGCCGACCTTCGCGCCCAATGGCCGCGTGCTGATGTTCTACCGGGAGTCCCCGTCGCGGGATAATCGGGGCTCGGGTTATTCGGCGCGGATCTCCTCGATCGACATCGCCGGCTTCAACGAGCGGCCGATCGTGACGCCGACGGATGCAACCGATCCGAGCTGGTCACCGTTGATCAGCTGACGCGGCGGCCCCGCCGTTTCGGGGTGGTTCGGTTGTGCCCGATCGGGTCCTTCCCCAACCCCGAATTTTGAAGAATAGTCGCCTTGCGTGCAGCGTCCCGCCTTGATTGCGCCTTCTGGCAAGGTTAGTCGTGCCGCGGCGCGACGCTTCGCCTTCGAAGGTGGGGCGGTCGCGGTAAGATGATATGTTTGGCAAGGCAGTAAGGAGAATATTATGGCCGCCACGAAGACATTCCTAGCTGCTGTCGCGGCCGCGGGGCTGCTTGTCGCCTGCTCCTCCGACCCGGATACCACGGCCAGCACCGGCGGCGCCGGCGCGGGCAGCGGAGCGATCCGCCCAGGCAGCCAGGAAGATCTGGCCGCCAATGTCGGCGACCGCGTCTTCTTCGACACCGCCCTGAACGGCATCCGCCCGGATCAGCGCCCGGTGCTGGTGCGCCAGGCCGCCTGGCTCGCGCAGTACCCGCAGAACCAGGTCATGGTCGAAGGCCATGCCGACGAGCGCGGGACGCGCGAGTACAACCTCGCCCTCGGCCAGCGCCGTGCCAATTCGGCGCGCGACGTGCTGGTGGCGAGCGGCGTGGCCGGCTCGCGCATCCAGACGATCAGCTACGGCAAGGATCGGCCGGACGCGCTGGGCTCCGACGAGACCGCCTGGGCGCGCAATCGCCGTGCCGTCACGGTCGTCCGCTAAGCGGTTCGCCCCGTGCGGCGCGTCGCTCTTCTGCTCAGCCTGACGCTGCTGGCGGCACAGCC
Source organism: Rubritepida sp. (assembly GCA_028291485.1). Taxonomy (GTDB): domain Bacteria; phylum Pseudomonadota; class Alphaproteobacteria; order Acetobacterales; family Acetobacteraceae; genus Roseococcus. The sequence goes on from JAQGHZ010000311.1 coordinate 2,696, forward strand.
CGCCAGCGCGCAGATGGACAGCCGCGAGGGCATCGCGCTGCAGAACCAGATCCTGCAACTTCGGCAGGAGATGGAGCAGCTGCGCCGCGGCGGAGGCACCAGCCTGCCGCCGCCCGCACCGTCGCGCGGCGGTTCCGGCGGCGGCGGCGAGCTGGTCGGCTCCCTGCTCGACCGCGTGAACACCCTGCAGGACGAGGTCAGCCGCCTGCGCGGCCGCGTGGACGTGCTGGAGAACCAGAACCGCCGCCTGCGCGAGGACTTCGAGAAGTACCAGGGCGACATGGAGTTCCGGCTGGGCCAAGGCGGTGGCGGTGGCGGCGGCGGTGGTGGTGCGGCGCCGGCTCCCGGCCGTCCCGCGGCGCCCATCGCGCCCCCCATTGCGCCGCCGC